>CAZONZ010000425.1:0-3752 GCA_964581005.1 uncultured bacterium | reverse complement strand
TCAATATTTGGCTCAAGGAAGAAACCATGCAAGCTCTCGATCAATGGGCTGAAGCCAATGGGACGACCAAAACGGAAGCGGTATCACGAGCGATCGAGTTGCTCACGGGAACCCTCCAACCTGCAGATCAAGATCTTATTGTTGCGGTCAGTGATCTGCAGCAGCGCATGGCCAGAGTCGAAGCGATGCTCAAACTTGCCTCTCGCAAAAGTGAAGCTTGAGACAGGCTTGAGGCCCAGCTGGACTGACCCGGATCCCACAGGTGATCCCGCCATTTGCCTGCATAATGAAAATCTAGCTGTTGTTGGTGATATGGGACTTGTTTCATGACCGTTGTGGCCATCGATTTTGGGACCAGTAACACGATCGTCTGCATCGAGGATCCTCTCACCCAAGCCCCCCGCACCTTGGCCTTTGACTCGATCTCTCGCCGTTTCTATGTGGGGAGTGATCCGGTCGATGTTGTGCCAACCCTGGTCTTCATTCAAGCTACCGATCAGATCCTTTTGGGAGAAGCGGTTCGGGCTCAGCGACTTGGAGCGGTTCAACCCGAACGTCTCTTTCAATCGTTCAAACGAGATCTCGTGGCCGACTATGTCCCTCCACCCCGGATAATTGATGATCACTCCTATGGCCCTGAGCAAGTTGCCGAGATCTTTTTACGCCATATTGATCAAGCGATCACCCAAGCGAATATTCAACCTAGTCAAGTTATTTTCACCGTCCCAGTTGGATCATTTGAACGCTATTTAACTTGGATTCGCACGGTTGGTCAGCAGTTATCGTTTCCTTCGATCCGGATCATTGATGAATCAACGGCTGCAGCTCTGGGTTACGCGGTGACCCATCCTGGATCGATCGTGTTGGTGGTGGACTTTGGGGGAGGAACGTTGGATCTCAGTTTGGTCCGAACGGCGGCACAAGACGCAGGACAAACTGTTTTCAAGGCGGAAGTGATTGCAAAAACGGATGCCTATGTGGGGGGGATCGATATTGATACGTGGATCGTGGAGGCTTATCTCGCTAAACAGGGATCATCGAAGGCAGAGATTGGCCCGATCGGGTGGCAAAATTTGATCGAAATTGCAGAACGAATGAAGATCCGGCTTTCTCAGGAAGAAAAGGCTAGCGAAAGTTGGTTTGATGATGAGCGGTTTATGGCCTATGAACTGGAGTGTTCTCGTCTTGAGTTAGAAGACATCCTGGAATCACGTCAGTTGTTAGATCAGGTTCGATCGGCGCTGGATGAGATCCTGTTGATCGCTCAGAGTAAAGGGATCGCTAAATCTCAGATCGAGCAGGTGTTGTTGGTGGGGGGAAGTTGTCAGATCCCGGCGATTCAACAGCTGGTGATCTCCTACTTTGGACGGGCACGAGTTCAAGCAGATAAACCGTTTGAAGCGGTCGCCCATGGTGCCTTGCTACTGGGTAAACAGGTTGAGGTTGAGGATTATCTCCGTCATAATTACGCGATCCGTCTCTGGGATCCTCATGCCAAGGCTTACACGTACTTTCCGTTATTTGAAAAAGGATGTCGCTATCCGTGTCAGCGATCGGAGGCGTTGACCTTGCAAGTGGCGAATGATGGGCAGCAGGAGGTTCGGCTGGATCTTGGGGAGATTGCGGACGTTGCTCAGGCTGAGGTTGCCTATGATGCCCAAGGTCGGATGACGAGCCGCCGTCTCACGCGCCAAACGGATTTTCGTCCGCTTTCCGATCGCAAAGATCCCGTCTGTCTAGCTCGTTTGAATCCTCCTGGCAAAGTGGGAACGGATCGGATCCGGATCGAATTTGAAGTCAATGATCAACGGATCTTGATTGCTAGTGTTGAAGATCTTTGGACTCAACAGGTTTTAGTGTCTCAGCAACCTGTGGCGAAATTGGACTAGGATCCGAACTTAACCGAGTGGTCTTCCTCAAGATTCTGGTGCTCTATCACTCCTGCTATTAGAGAAGGCCAACGATTCCTTGTCTATGGTTTCGATGAGGAGGAGATTATTGATCCAGAAACTGGGGAGAATCTTGGTCTCATTGAGTTAGTTCGAGGAACTGGAACCGTTAGCCATGTTCAGGATAGGACATTCCAATTACGTTCAGATAGCCGAGACTTGGATCAAAAAACGATTCGCCGGAAGAAAACACCTCGATCTCCTTTCAGTGCGGACCTTTTCTCTCTGATCCCGATGAAGAGGAAGAAACAACCACACCTGGGAAGCTTCTACCCTTTGAGAACCCTCAGAGTGGCGATTTGGCTAGGAAACTTGGTCGGATCTAGACGAGTCGATCAGAACAAACACACTTTTAACTGATCCAACAGTTCCCCAGGATCGTCAAAACACTGATGGGCTCCAGCAGACTCTAAGTGTTCCCGATCGTGGATACCCCAGGTAACTCCCCAGGCTTGGACTCCAGCGTGGCGGGCCATCTCCATGTCGTACTCCGTATCTCCGATCATGACGACCTGATCCGGTTTACAGGAATGGTAGGCAAGGAGCTTTTCAAGGGATTCAGGATGAGGTTTGGGATGGGTGACTTCGGAGGGTGTGATGACGGGATCGAAATAGTCAGACCAGTGTTGATCCTGGAGGATCCGCAGGATGCTGGTGCGGCGTTTGCTGGAGGCGATGGCCATGGGCACATGGGGATGTAGGTGAGCTAGGATCTCTGGGATCCCTGGGAACGGATCGCTGAGTTGGATCCCGACCTTACGATAGAACTGGCGATACACCTCAACACTTTGATCAACTTGATCCTGACGATCGGGGGGCAATAGGATTTGCAGTTGGGTTTCCAGTGACAACCCGATCATCTGCCGCCACCGCTCAGCACTCCCCTCCGGCAAGCCCAACTCGGCCACAGTCAGTTGGATCGCCTGCATGATCCCCGCTTCGGAGTTGATCAAAGTGCCATCAAAATCAAAAATGATCAGGTTCAAGGGGGTCACCATGCCAAAACCTGTTAACGCAAAAAGCCCAAACTGGTTTGATTATACGATCAATCAGGAGTCGAGCTCACTGAAGAATATGGGTTTGATGAGGTGTTTGCCACTATTGAAAGGAAAATCCTTAATCAAGGAAAGGAGAATCCTTCATAAAGATGACTCTAGCAATTGTCCTTGAATCCACGCCGATCGAGACTGATCCTCAAGGTGTTGTACGAGTGGCCAAAACTCGTGTCACTCTAGACACTGTTGTTGCTGCTTTTCTGGAGGGATGCACGCCAGAAGAGATCAGAGAACAGTATCCATCGCTACAACTGTCAGATATCTACTGGGTTATTGGTTATTACCTGAGACATCGGGATGAGGTGCATACTTATCTTTTAGAGCGTCAGCAGCAGGCCAATCGAATTCAGAAAGAGGCTGAGCAACGCTTTAACCCAATTGGAATACGAGATCGTCTGCTCACTAGACGCAACCAATCCAGCTAATCTAAAATGGCTCGCTTCCTAGCTGATGAAAACTTGAATAACCAAATTGTGCGAGGTGTTCTTCGTCAAAGCCCAGATATTGATATTGTGCGTGTTCAAGATGTAGGCTTGTCAGGAGCAGATGATCCAACCGTTCTAGCATGGGCAGCCCAAGAAGATAGAATTGTTTTGACTCATGATGTCGCGACAATGACAACCTTTGCATATCAGCGCATCCAAGCAGGATTATCTATGCCTGGATTGTTTGAGGTGAGTTGCCGTACAGGCAATCTACCAGAATCCGCCGCAGTGCTCCGCCTATACCGCGAAGCGGTTAGGTGGTG
>CAZONZ010000424.1:0-3752 GCA_964581005.1 uncultured bacterium | reverse complement strand
CCTTGGAAGCGATCTGTTTTGCGGACTTTGGGAATACGGGGATCTTGTTCTTAGCCGATCCAGTATTGCCTCTACCCAGTACGGGACAACGGCGGCGGGCTGTGGCGTTAGCGGGTCCGTGGGTCAGCTGGCTGAAGGCTGCATTTGAGCGGTATTTCCTGGCTAAGGTTCGCTGGGGAGCTGCTGTGCCCTGGTTTGAACGGCTGGGTCTTTGGGGGGTGGGTCTATCTCTCGTGGAGCCCTTGCCCAAGACAAGTGAAGCTGAACGTTCCAAAGTTGTAGCGTAGCGATCCCCTAGGGATCACCTGTAGCCCGTTCGTGATTCAACCACCATGTTCAAAGGAGAACTTATCTAATCATGCCTGAACTGTTTTCAAACGAGTGGATGCAATCCTACAAAGATCATTGGAATCAGGAGCCTGAACTGGCTGATGCTTTGGCCCAGATCAACTTCAACTCAGCGATTGGTTATGGGTTCAAAGGGGATCCTCAACCCAAGGCGGTCCTAATGATTGAACAAGGGCATGCGGTCGAAGCTACAGCTTACAATGGTCAAACGCTTAGCTGGGATCTGCGGGCGGATCTGGAGGATTGGCAGAAGTGGCTGAAGCAGGGACTCAATATGATGGGGTTGGGTATGGCCTATATGGGTGGAAAGCTAAAGTTTGAGGTTGGGGACTATAACGCGATCATCAAGGATCCGCGCATGGTTGGCCCCTTCATTAAATCCTTCACGGTGATGGGACGAGTTGATTCGTAGCAAGATCGGACAGCAAGATCCCCCGTCATGCAGGATGAGGAAGTTCCTTGTGCCAGACGGGGGAGAATCAAGATTAGCCACCCTGAGATCTACGACATCTCAGACAGCAAGATTCAGACAGCAAGGTTCAGACAGCAAGATTCAGATAGCTAGATTCAACACGAGTAAGGTACTGTGTTCGACATGGATCAGTAATCAACGGTGGGGTAGATGATCTGAATGTCTTGGTTAGCCCAATGGTTGTCAGCATTAGCTTGACGAGTGCTGGGATCAGCTTGCCATTGCTCTTTGGTGTTACCCAACTTGCCGTTGTAGAAGAGGTAGAGCTTGCCATCCGTAACGGTATATGTCTGGGGATCGACTGGGAAGGTTTTGCCTTCAGAGACTGCCGTTGCACAGAAGCCACCGTACTGGGGGAGATAAGAATCGGGATTGGCTTCAAAGCTAGCTTTGTTCTCGGCATTGGAAAAGTAGTAGGTAGCACCTACGTGGGTTGCTGAAATTGCGGTATCTCCCAAGGTGGGTTGACCCTTGAAGTAGGCAACCGGATCGTAGCCTTGTAACGCAACACCGTGTTCATTTAGGTTCAACAGTTTAGCCATAGTATTCTCCTGGGTTGGATTTCAATTCCTATGATCGGCAAAGCTAAGCTATAGAGCAAGATAATATTTATAATAAAACTCATAGACGTTAACTATCATATGGACCTTACCCAAATTCGCTACTTTTTGACGATCGCTGAAACCGGCAGTTTTACCCGCGCTGCCGATCGATTGTTTATTTCCCAGCCTTCGTTATCGGTTGGGATCAAGCGCTTGGAGCAGGAGTTAGGTGTCACGTTGCTGGAGCGAGGGGGACGGCGCACGGTGTTGACGCCAGCTGGCCAATCGTTCATGGAGCGAGCCAAGGCGATCTTGCGGGAGTACGATACAGCCTTGCAGGAGCTCAGTGTCTTCGATCATCAACCAGTGTTACGGGTTGGTACGCCTCGAACGATCCATATTGCCAGTTTGTCGAGAGTGATCGGAGCTTTTCGACAGCAATACCCCCAGGTGATCCTAGAGTTGCGAGATGGAACGCCTCAACAATTGATCACCGCACTTGATGAAGGAGATTTGGATCTAACCTTAACAGCAGTAGGGGGATCAGGATCTAACTCGTTGTCGCGGCAGCTTTTTCAACAGCCTCTGATGCTAGCTGTGTCTACCAGTCATCCGTTGGCGGAGCGGAGCAGTGTGCGGCTCAGTGATCTGAATCATCAACCGTATATTGAGCGTTTCAATTGTGAGTATTGGCAGGCCTATCCACGTTTTTTTGAAGCTGCTAAGGTTAAGCCGCATGTGGTTTATCGAGCTGATCGAGAAGAATGGGTGATCTCGTTGATTGCGTCGGGCCTGGGGATCAGCATTATGCCTGTTTGGGAGGGACTGTCGGAGATTCACTACATTCCCATTGCCGATCAGTCTATCTCTCGCACAATCGGTCTACGCTGGCGGCATCACCAAGAGTCACCCATGATCAATCATTTCTCAGCGTTTCTAGGAAGCCATGACTGGCGGATCGCAGGTTGATCAAGACTCCAGCTTATGGGATCGACAGGAATCAGCAATGTGTTATTATCGTCAGCCCTGCCCAGTGATCCGAATTCTGATCATTCAAGGCGGGGTTCCCTAAGTGAGCTGGTCCCTCATCCGACTCAAGTCGCTGTTTTCCACAGGCTTGAGTTCTGTCAGATCCCTGGAGGAGTCTTTCCACAGGGATCTAAGCCTTTTGCACAAAGATCGAGAGGGTTTTCCACAGGCTGGAAAAGTTCTGGATCACTTTAGAGTAGTTTTCCACAGGGTGTGAACAATGGGCGGGATCATGATAGCCCTACGGAAAAGCAACATTTTCCCAAAGCTCGATTCGATTAGGGGTTCTAGATCCAATGAATGCATCCCAATCAGCATCCCCGTCAATATCGACGAATTCTGGAGTTGCGTTCGTCCTTCCTCCTACCAAGACCTCTCCTGTATCAACAATACCGAAGAGATCTGATCCATTGCCCATTACGGCTCCAAAGTCAGGATCTGTCGCAGTTCCTACATTCTCTTGATAAACCAGAAGCCCATCCGAGTCCCCAATCACTACGTCATAGTCTCCATCACCATCAAGATCCACGAAGGCAGGGCTGGCCTCAAACTGACCGGGTGGTAGGCCCAAACCGAAAGGATTATCTTCTGGAGGATCAAAATTCGGGTTCGTTCGGGTTCCTGTGTTTCTGAAGAAGATAATGTCTCCAGTCCCTGATCCAATGAACGCATCAAGCAGTCCATCTCGATCAATGTCAACAAATGAAATGCGGGCTGTCGGAATAATTCCAGAGGTTTCGATCCGCTCAAGACCAAAGGGGTTGGCGATCCCTTCATCAGGAAACTCAGCATTGGCTGGATCTTCCTGATTCTCAAAATAGAGAGTATCTCCCTCACTATTGCCAACAAACAAATCGAAATCACCATCTCCATCCAGATCAGCAAACTCAGGTGAGGGATTGTCCAAGATCTCAGAAATACGCTCTGTATCGAGACCGAAAAAGTTTGTGCGACCATTCGCAAAGGTAGGTGGAAAGGTTTCACCCCCGATATTTTCAAAATAGAGAATCACTCCTTGCTCTGAAGCGGAAATGCCATCCTGAGCAGGAATACCATCTAACCCCACAAACAGATCCTGATCACCGTCACCATCAATATCCACCAGAGTTGGGTTGGGTACTCCAGTGTTTACTCCATTAACAAATAAGGTAGGCTCTGAGGCTGGATCACTGTCAAGGAAAACGGCTCCGTTAAGAACGTCATCTCCAAAAACAGGCTCAAAGGGGCCTTCGGAGGGAGGAACAAAGATTGGAAGTCCTGCGACAGCTCCAGGTGCAATTGGGCAAGGGATGTGGAGCGATCGAATGCAAAACTCCTCGATCGAGACCAAGAGATTGTTGCCTTGGCTAATGGAAAACAGC
>CAZONZ010000423.1:0-3753 GCA_964581005.1 uncultured bacterium | reverse complement strand
AAGGAGTCATTCCGACGATCTGAGGACTCATTAAAGCTAGTGAAGGAGTCATTCCAGCCCGGTGTGCAACCATTCCTCACGATGACAGAATGATCGCTTCTCCATCTAGAGTCTGTTCAATCAGAGGATCACAATCTTGAAGATTTGAGGTTAGATCTTGGTGGCATTTTTCTGAGAAAGCACCTAAGCATCTCCAAACCCTACCGAAGGTTGGTTGGATGAGCGTCAACTTTCCATTAACCCCGTTTCCAATTAACAAAGGAGAAATGATCCAGATGCAGACGGATAAGACTCCAGACATGCTTGTGATCGGCAGTGGCATTGGGGGGCTCTGTTGTGGGGCTTTGTTGGCCCGTTATGGCTATGAGGTGATCGTGTGTGAGAGTCATAGCATTCCAGGGGGTGCCGCCCATGGATTTTCTCGCCAAGGATTTACGTTTGATTCTGGCCCCTCGTTGTTTTCTGGCATGTCTGATCGACCTTCCTCCAATCCGCTGGCTCATGTGCTTGATGCGTTGGGTGAAGATCTCAACTGGTTAACCTACGATGCTTGGGGCTGTGCCCTACCCGAAGGCCAATTTCTAGCCCCGATCGGTGCGGATCCCTTTACGGAGATCCTCTCTCAGCTTCGATCGGCTGAAGCGGTACAGGAATGGCGGCGCTTGCAACAGATCATGGCTCCCCTCGGAGAGGCCGCGATCGCACTTCCTCCAGCAGCTTTACGGACGGATTGGGAGGTGATTCGTTCAGCTGGGGGCTATGTCGGGGGAATGGTGCCGTATCTGTTTCATTTGCCGACTCTGATCCAGCCTTATAGCAACGTGGTGCGAGCTCACATATCCGATCCGTTTATCCGTCATTGGCTCGATCTATTGTGTTTTCTATTATCAGGACTGCCCGCTTCTGGCACCCTCACTGCTGAAATGGCCTTCATGTTTGCGGATTGGTATCGTCCTGATGCTCAGCTTGATTTTCCAGAAGGAGGAACCGGATCTCTCGTTAACGCTCTGGTGCGAGGTCTGCGTAAATTAGGGGGAGAGCTACGGCTGAATGCTCATGTGGACAGGATCCTGATTGAACAGAATCGAGCAAGGGGAGTGAGTTTGGCCTCCGGTGAGGTGATCCGGGTTCGGCAGGCAGTGATCTCGAATGCGTCGATTTGGGATACTTTGAAACTTTTGCCGCCTCGATCGAAGGCTTCGCCAACTGTGCAACGGTTCTACTCAGAGCGACAGAATACACCTGCCTGTCCTAGCTTCATGCATTTGCATCTTGGGATCGATGGCAGTGGTTTACCTGATGATCTCCCCTGCCACTTTGTTGTGGTGAATGATTGGAGTTTGGGTATTGAAGCTCCTCAAAATGTGATTGTGGCCTCGATCCCTTCCGTTTTAGATCCATCCCTCGCTCCTCCCGGCAAGCATGTGGTTCATGTTTACACGCCTGCGAATGAGCCGTTCGATCGATGGGCTAATCTGAAGCGTGGATCCAAGGCATATGCAGAGCTCAAGCAGCACCGATCGGAGGCCCTTTGGCAAGCTGCGGAGCGCTATATTCCCGATATCCGTTCTCGCTGCGAAGTGACATTAGTGGGCACCCCTCTAACCCATGCCCATTTTTTGCGTCGGGATCGGGGAAGTTATGGTCCAGCGATTGCTGCAGGTCAAGGATTATTTCCAGGTTCCAATACCCCAATCCCAGGCTTGTATTGTTGTGGAGACTCCACCTTCCCTGGCATTGGGTTACCTGCTGTAGCCGCCAGCGCCTTTCTCACCGCTAACTCTTTGGCTCCCTTGGCGAAACACCAAACTCTCCTACACGCGATTTTTGAGTCCTGATCCTAACGATTTTCTATGTCCACCAAGCTCCTTAATCATCCGCTTCTTTCCGGAAAGCCCCGTCTCTCAAGATCCGCATCCTTAACTCTCCCAATCACAAGAAGGTCTGCCTCTCTAGATCTTCTCTCCAGATCGACAAAGAGTGTAAGAGCAAACACAAAGCCTGTCGTCCGAGATTGGAAAGATCTTGGTAGGATCGTGAGTGGGGATTTGTTGGTGCGGATCGTTCTCGACCGTGCTCAGCTCATTCGATCCGTTTTGTCCTCCCTGATGAGGTTTTTCACTCTATGCAAGCTTGTACTCTGGAGGCTCGTGCCAAGATCAATCTCTACCTGCAAATCTTAGGACGGCGGCAGGATGGTTATCATGATCTGACCATGATCTTGCAGAGTATTAACTTGGCGGATCAGGTTCACCTGCAGCTTACGGATGGGGGGATTCACGTTGAGTGTGATCATCCGCAAGTGCCCACGGATAGCAGTAACTTGGCTTATCGTGCTGCTGAGTTACTCCAAAAGACCTATCACTGTCCGGGTGGAGTCGAGATTCAGATCCGAAAACGGATCCCGGTGGCGGCGGGGCTTGCTGGAGGCTCGACCAATGCAGCAGCTGTGTTGGTAGGGTTAAATCAGCTTTGGGGATTGGGGCTGACCGTTGGGGATCTGCAAGTACTAGCATCTCAGCTTGGATCGGACATTCCCTTTTGCATTAGTGGCGGCACCCAATTAGCCAGTGGCCGGGGGGAGATCTTGGAGCCCTTGTCGGATCTACAGGATATTCCACTCGTTTTAGCCAAACCCAAGCAGCTGGAAGTCTCGACTGCCTGGGCCTATCGTACCTACAGTGCCAGTATCCCTCCCTCAAAATTAACCTCACCGCCCAACACCAGCTTGATCCAACCGATGCTGACTGCCATTGAGCAACAATCGGCCCCAGAAATTGCACGGTACCTTTATAACGATCTCGAACTTCCCGTTCTAAGTCACCACACGGTTGTAGCAAACTTGAAACAGACGTTAGATCAAGGAGGGGCCTTAGGAAGCTTGATGTCCGGATCTGGCCCGTCCGTCTTTGGGATCACCACCTCAATCGCTGCAGCCGAAACCATCGCTACCCAGCTTCGGCATCAGGATCCCTCCTTAGAGACTTGGGCGATCTCCACTGCCCCCACCGGGATCTCGTTACAGCTTTAAGCATTTGTTTGTTTTTCTGAGCGTTTGTTACTCTTTAGGCACCTGAACCCCAGAGCTTGCTTGACTGGAATGGGATCGGACTCTATGGACAAAGCTACACTTGATAGTTTTCTTGCGATTCAAGGCGTCACGGGTATTGCGTTGCTCGGACGGAAAACTCGACCTTATTTTTATCGATCGTTTCAAAACTTAGATAAACGCCAACAGGAGGCCCTGACTCAAGGCTTATTTCAGGTCTTAGAAAGTATGCCGAGTGGGTTCGATTATTTTGATTTTCAGTTTGCTGAACAGCGAGTGTTTGTTTACCCTCTCCAAGATGAATGGGTTTTATTGGTGGCCGTTGATGAAACCTTGATCCTCTCAACCTACAGCTTAGCGGTGAATCAGTTGCGCCAAGAACTGATCCGAGATACGGAGCGAGGGTTAGCAACCTTTCGGCTATTTGTTCGGCAAATGGAAACAGGCAGTGGTACCAGCACTCAGCCGAATTTGTTTGGTGCTATCGAAACCAGTCCTTCCCCCTCTCCGCCCATCTCAACCCCGCAATTACGAGAGCCTCAGATCCAGGAGGTTGTGCAGGCGTTGAATCGTTTGAGTCAAGTAACCACCACCTATTTAGGCAAAGCCGTGATCGTCAATTACTGGAAAGCGGCTCGCCAAGAACTGATCGATCAACAACCCGGCACGGCAGCCCTATTGATGGACTTTGAGGTTGAACGCAC
>CAZONZ010000422.1:0-3756 GCA_964581005.1 uncultured bacterium | reverse complement strand
CTATCCTTCCCTACCCCGCTTCCCTGAGGGTAGGGACTGCCGCTTTTCCGTTCAGGAAGCCGAAGCTCGATTAGCAGCGTATCAGTCCGGGAAACTTGAAGCGATCCCGGTTGAAGATGTATTTGAAGAGCTACTAGATCTATGAACATCTTGAAAGGTTGATCCCCTCTGCAATCACTTGGATACCGCCCCATCCCCCAAACCAAAGCATTCAAACGTGAACCTAAAGCGGCAGATCCCAGATCCTTTGAGACTCTGAGGCAGCCATTCTCCAGAAAAACTTTAGATCGCGCCTCCAGAATTCGGTTGTTTCTATACCTTCGAGTGACTAGGCTAGCGCTAGGATCAGCGTCAGATTTGAGCTCAAAAACGACCCAATTCAGGGGATCCTCACCACTCTCTTAGTTAGATCCTGAATGTGTCCTGCAACACTCAAATAACCGCTAACCTTTAGAGGAGTGATCGATGTTTCCACGCACCAAACGCACCAAGATCGTGGCCACGATTGGCCCTGCTAGTAAGTCGATTGAAGTGATGCGTCAGCTGGTCCAAGCAGGGTTGAATGTAGCTCGCCTCAACTTCTCCCACGGCAGCTACGAAGATCACGCCCAAACGGTTCAAGTGATCCGGCAAGTGTCCGAAGAGTTTGATACCCCCATCTCGCTGCTCCAAGATCTCCAAGGCCCCAAGGTGCGGATCGGTCAACTGCCCAACGGATCCATCGAATTGCGAGAAGGCGAAATCCTGACACTAGTTCCCATCGATCAGTTTAAGGATCAGCCCAATACCGCTCCCATTGATTATCCCCACGTCGCGGAAGAAGCTGAGGCCGGAACCCGTATTCTGCTAGATGATGGCTTACTGGAGTTGAAAATCGCTGAGATTAAGGGATCCTCGGTCCACTGCCAGATTATCCGGGGAGGGATCTTAAAAAGCCGGAAAGGGGTGAACCTGCCCAGTTTGAATCTGCGGTTACCGTCGCTCACCGACAAAGATCTGCAGGATCTGGAGTTTGGGTTGCAGCAAGGGGTGGACTGGGTTTCCCTCAGTTTTGTCCGACAGGCTGAAGATATTCGCCACCTGAAAGCCCTCCTAGCCAAGAAAGGAGCCGAAACGGTTCCTGTGATCGCCAAAATTGAAAAACCACAGGCGATTGAACAATTGGACGAGATCCTCGCGGAGTCCGATGGGATCATGGTAGCGAGAGGCGATCTCGGCGTGGAAATGAACCCTGAACGAGTCCCGATCCTGCAGAAACAGATCATTCGATCCTGCAACCAATTGGGCATTCCCGTGATCACCGCCACCCAAATGCTAGAGAGCATGATCCAGAACGCCCGCCCCACTCGTGCCGAAGCCAGCGATGTCGCCAACGCGATCCTAGATGGCACCGATGCCGTTATGCTGTCAGGTGAATCAGCTGTCGGCCAATTCCCCGTCCAAGCCGTTGAAATGCTGGTCCGGATCGCCTTAGAAGTTGAACAGAACTTGATCTTTCCCAACTTTCCCCCCAGCGAAATTGACGAGACACACGCCATCAGTGAAGCGCTCAACAGCATTGATAGTGTGCTAGATCTGCGTTGCGTTGCCACCTTTACTACCACAGGCTACACAGCTCGCTTAGCTGCATCGGAACGTCCTCGTGCCCCCATTGTTGCGTTAACTCCCGATCCGTTGGTCTATCACCGCTTGAATTTGATCTGGGGTGTGATTCCGTTATTGATCGAGGCCGAGGTGAGCAATGTTGAAAATCTAGTGCAAAATATTGAAGCCATTTTACGCAATCGAAGCCTGGTGGAATTGGGTGATGAGATCTTGATCTTGGGAGGCAGTCCTGTTCAAAAGGCACGCGGCACCAATTTCCTGAAGATCCATCGAATTGAGGCGTAACAGCCATGCAGGAGTGATCGGATGAAAGTCTTTATTCTCAATGCCGGATCCAGCAGCCAAAAAAGCTGTCTCTACGATCTGCCCAATGATCAGCTGCCTTCGGATCCACCTCCTCCTTTGTGGGAAGCGAAAGTGGATTGGAGTCAGCACCAAGGTGTGGCAGAACTCAAGATCAAATGTCAGGATCAGGTTGTCAAAGAAACCGTGCCATCGGATTCCAAATCAGAGATCCTCACTCATTTGCTTGACACCTTGCAACAGGGTGAGAACCCGATCTTGACCGATCTCAATCAGATCGAGGCTGTGGGACATCGAGTTGTCCATGGTGGCCAAACCTATCGGGAAGCCACTCGGATCACTCCTGCCGTTCAATCCGAAATTGATCAGTTGACTGCACTTGCACCTGTTCATAATCCAGCGAATTTGGAAGGGATCCAGTTAATGGATCGGTTATTGCCCAATACACCACAAGTTGCTGTCTTTGACACTGCCTTTCACAGTCATTTGCCTCAAGCTGCTGCGGTCTATCCTGGTCCCTACGAATGGGTTGAACAAGGGATCCAACGCTATGGATTTCACGGGATCAGTCATGCCTACTGTGCAGAACGAGCTGCTCAGATCTTGAATCGCCCCCTGGCTGAATTGAACTTGATCACCTGTCATCTTGGCAACGGGTGCTCTCTGGCAGCCATTCGATCCGGTCGGAGTGTCGATACCACTATGGGATTTACCCCGCTGGAAGGGATCATGATGGGGACTCGATCGGGCTCCGTTGATCCAGGTATTTTGATTCATTTGATCCGGGAACAGGGCTTAAGTGCGGATCAGTTGGATAAGCTTTTGAATACGTCATCAGGACTCAAAGGGATCTCTGGTCTCTCGGAAGATATGCGAACGATTACGGCTGCGATCGAGGAAGGAAACCCTAGAGCTCAATTAGCGTTGGACATCTATATTCACCGTCTTCGATCGGGCATAGGATCCATGTTGGCCAGTTTAGGAGGATTAGATGCCGTGATTTTTACTGCTGGAATTGGTGAGAATTCTCCGCTAATTCGATCCGCAGCCTGTGAGCCTTTTAAGTGGTTAGGGATCAAGGTGGATCTGAAGAAAAACCAGCATTCTCCGATGGATACCGACATTGCGACTGAGGATTCAGCCATCCGTGTGATCGTGGTTCATACCGAAGAAGACTGGGCCATTGCTCAAGCAACGTGGCGTGTGTTGCAATGTTAACTATCTCTTCAATCCACAACTATCGTGATCCCCATCGCTCAGACGTGAACTCAATCATGCGGTTTAGTTCACCGGCTCGGTTCGCTTAGCCCCTCGGAACCTGGATCAAGCCAGATATAATCAATCGAAAGGTGATGAGGTTTGAAACCATTTATGAGCACATTGATCCAGAATGCTTGGCGGATTGGCTTCGGGCTAGCGATGGGCCTGATCAGTTTTTCAACTCTGGCTTGCAGCAGTGACGATAGCTCCAGCCCGATCGTTCCTCTCAATCAACTCCCCCTTCTGACGAACTTCAGTATCGAGCCCACAACGGTGACCGCCAGCGGGCAGACTCTCACATTCACCCTCTCAGGCCAAGTCTCAACGCCTGAAGGTCTGCGTGCCGATGATCCCTTCTTGATCCGCATTACCCCTCCTCTCGGCAATCCAATCACGTTGCCCCCACTCGATGCCAGTGATATCCCTAGTTGTTTTGGTGGGGCTAGTGCTTGTACCTGGAATTCAGTTGGGATCAATGCAGATCCTGTCATAGTGGATCGGAGTGGGTCTTATCTCGTGACCTTGAGTGTGTTGGATCAGCAAAACCAGTTGGCTCAGGTCAATCTCACGATCAATGCGATCCTTTAG
>CAZONZ010000421.1:0-3757 GCA_964581005.1 uncultured bacterium | reverse complement strand
AGATCCTAGACGGTGATTTCCTGCCAATCCAACCGCTCCAGGGTCCGTGCCCGCTCTAAGGCTTGCTCGAAACTATCGATCCGAGGTGAGATCACGAGAGGCTGACCGACATGGGGCTGGATCGCTTCCTGAGTCTTGAGACCATTGCCTGTGATGTAAGCAACTGTGACGTCTTGAGTTCTGATCCGACCTGCTTCCGCCAGTTTCTTCAACACAGCAATGGTGGTGCCGCCTGCCGTCTCGGTAAAGATCCCTTCCGTTTCCGCCAGCAGCTTGATCCCATCAATGATCTCTGGATCGCTAACGGACTCGATCTGCCCTTGGGTTTTACGAGCTAGCTCAACAGCATACACTCCATCCGCTGGGTTCCCGATCGCAATCGACTTGGCAACGGTGTTGGGCTTGACAGGGGTGATGAAGTCGCGGCCTTCCTGGAAGGCTTGAGCGATCGGAGAACATCCTGTTGCTTGTGCCCCATTGAAGCGGACCTCTTTAGCCTCAACCAGCCCGGTTTTGATGAACTCCTGGAAGCCTTTGTAGATCTTGTTGTACAACGATCCAGAGGCCAAAGGAACCACAACCTGATCCGGCAATTGCCAGCCCAACTGCTCAGCCACTTCAAACCCTAATGTCTTCGATCCTTCTGAGTAATAAGGACGCAGGTTGATGTTGACAAAGCCCCAGCCATAGCGATCCGCCACTTCTGAGCACAAGCGATTGACCTGATCGTAGTTCCCCTCCACCGCCATCACCGTAGGACTGTAGATCAGGGAGCCCAAGACCTTACCGGCTTCCAGATCGGCGGGAATAAAGATCGTGCAGTCCAAACCAGCGTGAGCCGCGATCGCAGCTGTCGAGTTGGCCAGGTTACCTGTGCTAGCGCAAGAAACCGTGCTGAAGCCCAATTCACGAGCGCGAGTCAGGGCAACGGAAACCACCCGATCCTTGAAGCTGAGCGTGGGCATGTTGACTGCGTCATTCTTAATGTAGAGATTCTCAAGCCCCAACCGCCGACCTAACCGATGAGCCTTGATCAACGGCGTCATCCCGGTCCCCACATCGATCGGATGGGTGGAGTTGACGGGCAGGAAGGGTCGATAGCGCCAGATCGAGAACGGACCTTGTTGGATCGATTGCCGGGTCACAATGTGGCGAAGGTGATCATAGTTGTAAGCAACTTCTAGAGGACCAAAGCATAACTCACAAACATGCATGGCTTTGGGTTCATACTCTGCACCACATTCCTTACATTTCAGATGCGAGATCGAATGCTCTGTGGCAACCGCTGAGCTAGCCGTGGCGGGTTGGGTTGCAGGGGCGTGATGACTATGGGAATGCGTTTGCGGGATCGCTTGCGTGGTGGAGAGTGTTTGAGTCATAAACCATAACCTCTTGATCAAGGGTAACTGAGAGTGTTTCAGATTCTTTTCCGTGTTGGATGGATAGTAACACCCCGATCAAGGGCTGTCAAACAATCCAGACTAAAATAGTCGGTATTAACAAAAGCCTTTCTGGACAAGGATCAGCCGCGTTCTTGCATCCGGATTACAACTCCAGACCCAAGGATCGCATGTTGTTAAGATCTGTGACAGTTTTCTCAATTAGTTGTGGTTGGATGGATCTGGATGCAGCTGTTTGAGTCGAGCTTTTAGATCTTTGGCCGCGAAGGCATAGCCCCCATCGGCACCATCGACAAAGTGAACATGATTGCCCTGCCGCTCAAACACCATACAGGTCATCAACACTCGATCTGATACATGGATCCCGTAGGCAAGCTCTCCCTGCTGGTAGCGTTTCTCCAGGTAGGCTTGAAGCTCTAGGCGTTGGTATTGACTGCCTTTGATCACCATGCGCAGGGCATCATCAAATTTCTCAAAGTCGGTTGCAGCAACAACCTCGTTCTTGTAAAAGCCCCAATCGAGCTGCTGGATCTTGATCTTGAAGCGCATGAAGAACCAGCCCATGATGTTCTCCAGTTTGGCTCCGATTGCGTAGGCCCATTTCTGCCAGATCGATTGTTGGCTGCAGTGGATCTTGGCTTCGGTGAGGAAGCGTTCATTCTTAAAGGTGAGTTGGAGCTGGTTGGGGGAAACAGGGTGGCGTTGGCAGCTATCTCCAAATAACCGATCTAAAGTGGCAAGAACATCTCGATAGATCTGAGGGTGTTGTTCTGGATCTGGGCTGGTAGCTACGACTAAAAGGCTGAGGATCTCTCCGCTTGGTGGAGGAATATCTTGCCAACGGCATTCCAAACCAAAGTAGTCAGCTTCGATGGAGGGGAGGGTTTGAGGGTTAAGTTGATAGCGCTGACCGGCAGGAGACTTGAGTAGGTAGTCAGCATACGCCAGTCCACCCCCTGTAAAGATCGCCTGTGCATAGGTTGGAGTTACTCTGAGTTTGGCCACCTGGATCTGATAATGAGCAGCAAGGATCTCCTGCATTGGGATGACGCCAACCCGCAAGTCAAATCCCAACTGGGCTTGAGCCATAGCTTGGGTTGCCCAGAGCACGGCTTTGGTAGACTCAACTAATGCTGGCGGGATCAGCAAGACAGCCCCATCTCCCCCAAACACAAAGGGAACTTCGATTGTCGGGTCTAAGGCGCGGCAGAGATTGAGAATAGAGACAATGCCACAAGCTGCCACGAGATTCACGTCTCGATGCCGACCCGCTTCGATCGCTTGGGTGGATCCTTTGATATCGGTGATCACGAGCGACCAATCCGCTGGAACGGGCATAAAGTGGTGCGGATTGCTAATCTCAATTAACTGGTTGAGAACAGGTAGCTGTGTATAAAACGTAGAGATCGGTGGCTCAGACGACAAAGCAAGTGACATAACACGATCCAGCATCTCCCCCACCATCATATGGAAAAAGCTCAGGCAGGGGCTATCTTTCCCGTTCTGCTCACAAATTCCTCAAATCGAGGATCTAGGCTTGGTTCAGAGCTGGAGAGAGTCGTATGAAAAAGCCAAGCAAAATGGTCAAACTGATTCGGCCTATCGCAAGCCCCATCCGAGGCATGATGCGGTATCTGTCGCGGGCCATTGAAGATATTTTCAAACCGATCACGGATGATTATCCAGATGCAGGGGTTCAACCCTACGAGCGGGAGCAGACTGAGCAAAAGTCGAGACGAGGAGGCCGTTTTTCCTGGTAAACGCTAGCACATGCTCGGACCTCTCAGGCATAATGGAGCCCATCCAACTACCATTATCCAATTAGGTCACTGATCACATGGGACGGGCAAAAAAAGTTGTGCTGGCCTACTCCGGCGGTGTCGATACCTCCGTGTGTATTCCTTATCTCAAGCATGAATGGGGGGTGGAATCGGTTGTCACTCTGGCCGTTGATCTGGGTCAAGGTGCAGAGTTAGACGAGATCCAAGCCAAAGCTCTGCGCGCAGGGGCTGAACAGTCTCTGGTGCATGACGCCATCCACCCCTTGATCACGGAATATGCCTTTCCCGCGATCCAGGCCAATGCTCTCTACGAACAACGCTACCCCCTCTCAACGGCCTTGGCTCGTCCTCTGATTGCCAAACTGTTGGTTGAGGTTGCGGAAACGGTGGGGGCAGATGCTGTTGCCCATGGTTGCACAGGCAAAGGCAATGATCAGGTGCGTTTTGATCTGGCCATTGCCGCTCTAAATCCCACGTTGAAAGTATTGGCTCCAGCACGGGAATGGGGTATGAGTCGGGAACAAACGATCGCCTACGGAGAACGCTACGGGATCCCTGTTCCGGTCAAAAAGTCCA
>CAZONZ010000420.1:0-3766 GCA_964581005.1 uncultured bacterium | reverse complement strand
CACAACATCAAGCGCAAGACTCCCCCTCCAGTTTGTTGAGCTCACGATCAACTTCAACAGCAAAGCCTCGCCACCCTCAACCGAAAGACCGTGATCTTACGCTAAGTGAAAAATGAAGTTTCTGAACCCGGATCCGTAGCACTACGTTCCCTGAAGCGAAGGGGGTGGGGGGGATATACTCTCTCAAGCCCGTGTAAAGGCGGTTGTGGCTCTTGAAGCTAGTTCTGACAATAAAGGCAGGCTTCCATACTTTCCATTGCTGAGGACGTATGACGGCATTGCCAACGCTGCCACGGCTGCGAGAGCAGATCCTTGATCTGCTGTACCAGTACAAACGCGAGCCTTCGATCCGCCTTCGGAATCGCCTCGTGGAGCTGAACATGGGATTGGTGCGGCAGGTTGCCCATCAGATCCATAGCCGCTCGCGGGTTCCTTACGACGATCTAGAGCAACTCGGATCGCTGGGATTAATCCGGGCTGTTGAACGGTTTAATCCTCAACAGGGGTGCGCCTTCAGCTCGTTTGCCGTGCCCTACATTCGGGGCGAAATGCTGCATTATCTCCGCGATCAAAGCCACCTAGTCCGGATCCCTCGCCGCTGGCAAACCTTACAACGCCAGGGACAACGCCTCCGTCTTCAGCTCATCCAACGCTTAGGTCGCACCCCAACCGATAGTGAAATTGCCACCGAATTGGGGATCCCGCTCAACGATTGGCAAGCCGCTAAACAGTCTTATATGAATCAGATCCCGATCAGTTTGGATGCCCCCACGGCAAGCATGGCCCACACCGGCGAAACCGTCTTAACCCTGGGGGAAGTTCTCCCCGATCAACGCGAATCGGATCGGCAACAGATTGAAGTCGATCGAATTCATCTTTATCGCGCTCTGGCCTTGTTGGAGAGCCAAACCCGGCAGATCCTAGAGTTTATTTTCCTGGGCAACTTAACCCGAAAACAAGCAGCTTCCCAAGTGGGAGTGAGTCCCATGACAGTGACCCGCCGAGTGCAAAAAGGTTTAGCCGAGTTAAATGCCTTTATGCGGGAGTGAAGTCTACCCTAGAAGATCATCTACATCAACTTCATGCAAAGGAATTGTGAGATCCGAGACTTTTTCTTCGATTCCTCTGGAGCGTTTTCATCCACTTTTCCGTTGGATCCATGCTTCGCTCCTCGGTCTGTTTGGCCAGAACCTGAAGAGTTTTTTCCGTCCGATCCAGGGTTTGATTCTTGGTCTGTTTGACGAGACTCAGAAGCTTCTGATCGAACACGCTGAGTCATGGCCAAAGATCGGGTCTTTTTCAAAAACTGTTTGGCTTCATCATTCAAACAATCGAGATCAAGCACTTTCTTGTAGTCGGATCGAGCCATACCCAAATTATTCAACTTTTTCTGGATCCGAGCTCGTTCAAGATAATAAGCGGAATTTTCTGAGTTTTTGTCAATGGCTAGATCGAGATAACGGATCGCTTGTCGGTAATGGCCCTGATGCATGATCTTGAGAGCCTGTTCATACCGCCGTTCAGCCTCTTTGCGAATTTCCAGCTCGTTTTGTTCTTGAGTTGGCGCAGCGTCCTCAGGGGCTTGATCAGAGTTGGATGGCTGAGCGTCGCGGGGTTCACCCACAGAGATCCTAGCGGGTGGAGAACTGGGGGTTTTGGCTTTTTGAGAGGAGGCTAAAACATCTCGTAACCCTTGGAGAGCTTCAGGATTATAGGCATCCAGACGCACCACGGTATCGTAATCGGCACAGGCTAGATCGAGATGGCCCAGCATTCGATGGGCTCGTGCGCGTTGAATGTAGTAGTCAGAACAATTGGGATCTTGAGCGATCGCGGTGGTCAATAAATTGATCGCTGGCTCATAGTGCTTCTGTTTTAGCTTCTCCAGAGCTTTTTGATAGGACTGTTGAGCTGCCTGTTTGGGATCCGGTTTAGCAGTAGGCTTGGCAGGGGTTGAGGATCCTGAAGCGGTGGCAGGGGGTGGCGACGAGGGTGAAGAACGGGTCGCTGAGTCTGATTGGGTAGGGTAACTCGTGCTCAGTTGAGGGGCAATTCGTCTGCTGTAGCCGTTAGGGTTAGGGCGGGCTCGTGGAAAGCTGGATCGAACAGAACTTGAGGAGGAAGGCGAATCGGAGGAACTTGCGGATCGCAGCGTTGGAGGAGGAGGTGTCGATGGGGGGGGGCTGGTGGTGGGGATGTTGATGAGGAAGGCGCGGGTTGCGAGGGAGCTTCCAGGATCTGATAGCTCATGCCCTGTTGCAGCAACAAATAGGCTAGGTTGATCTCACTCAGCTGATTCAGACGCTGAGACAGGTGATCGACTGAAGTGTAGAGATCAGGAGCTAAGCCTTCAATTAAGTTCACATATATTTTGGGTCGATCGACAGTTGGATCCAATAATTGCTTGATCGAGGAATTAGGGCTGACCAGTTCCCACAGATCGGGATGGCGATTCATTAATTTACGAGCTAAGTAGCGTAGGGTGGCATCATACTCAACTTTTTGACTGGGCCTGCCTAAATGTTCTTTGGCGGGATTGATCAACCTGGCAAATAGATGACTGGCCTGTTCTGCCTGCTCCGATCGATCGACAAACCCGCTCCGTAACGCCATGGCTGCTTTGCGATACGCCTGCTTGACCTCAGCATCGCTAGCAAAGAGAGGTACCCCCAGCACCGCATAGTAGTCAGGGTGATGGGGAAAGATTCCTTGATCGACCTGGGGTAAGAGGATCGTAGATACCATAAGACTCCAAGGAGCTTGCGAAAATTTTATACAGCTTATTTTCTGGTAGTTCTGTATTTACAACTATAGCATCAGATTTATGGTTCGTTCGTAATTTTTGCAAACCTCCTATGAAGTGGGCCGGATTGAGTCCAAGAGGTTGACCCGCCAGGATCTTTATCAGAGTAATAGGTTAACACTTCCAAGCCTACCGTTAAAGCATGGACTGATCCTGAGTGAGAGGGTAATCTAGATGCCCAGCAGATGTACGGGTTAAGTATGTTTGAAAACGATCTCAAGCCTTACGTAGAAACTCTGGGATTGGCTGACCATAAGGGATTTAGATGATCAACATCGAGCACCCACTTACGCCCAATCAACCTAGTCGCAAGGAGGTTAGCGGGGATAGCGCCGTATAGCGCCGTATACGAGAAGGCTGCTCGGATCGTTTTCTGACTTAGATCAATCCTTCTCAACAAGACAGGATTAGATCACGTGTAGAGAAGTTTAAGATCGCAGCTCTCCTCTATAGAAACGAATAGGATCACCAGACAGATTCAGATCGTGGGGATTGGCAGGTTCGGGATGGATCGATCCTTCTTAGTGTGGTTACTGTTGCTTGGCTTGGGCTTTCCCCTGCTGGCGGTTGTTTTGGGAGAAGCCGCTACTCATTTGGATCGGCGACAACATCCCTTGGCCCAAGCTCTACGGTATATTCGCAATTATCTACTATGCGGCCAAGCGCCATGGTTTTACCATTCCCTATCCGATCGAAATTCAACACAATATCAACGCCCCCAACGGGATCCCTGTAAGCATTCCGAAGGTGCAACCCGAAACCCAGTCTGTGATTGCGTCCTTGATCTCAACGTTATCTTATTTTGCCAACTTAGAGCCTGAAACCTTGGAGCAAGTGATCCAGGAAACGCAGTTATTAACCTACGGAATCGGAGAGCTGATCATCCAAGAGGATCGACCGGATGACGGGATCCAGAAGTGTTGCGTCTACACTTAATAATGGATAAAAAGAGGCTAGACCTGC
>CAZONZ010000419.1:0-3774 GCA_964581005.1 uncultured bacterium | reverse complement strand
ACCAGGCTACTGCTGAGAAAACTATGTTCGCTGGAGGTGGCGAGAAAGATGGTTTCCAGATCAGGAGCCAAGAGTTTGTTGGTGTGGGCCATCTGCAGCTCAATATCAAAATCAGAAAGGACGCGCAAGCCTCGGATCAAGATCTTGGCATTGCGGCGGCGGGCGTAGACGGTGGTCAGTCCAACAAAAGTATCAACCTCAATATTCTGAAGATGGGCGGTAGCGAGGGTGATCTGGGCACACCGCTGGCCAGGGGTGAAGAGAGGCGTCTTGTTGGGGTTCTTGAGGACCGCAACGATTAAATGATCAAAGAGACGACTGGCCCGCTCAATAATGTCAACATGCCCAAAGGTGATCGGATCAAAACTTCCAGGGTATAGCGCGATCATATTCAATCTCCGGATCTCTAAAGACGATCAACCGCCAGACAGCCGAGCTGAACCTATTGTTGCAGGAGATCTCTCGATCGGATCAAGTTGAGAGATCGAATCAAACGCAAAAGGCAACTCAGTCAACACCAATGCTCAAGCGATCTCAACGCCTTACCCTTAATGCAATCGAAGTCAACAATGGCCCTGCTCTCTGTCAACTGGCTCGCGCATGAACCTCCTCCGCAGATCCAGTTCTCCCTCTCGACTTACCTGCCAGATCATCGCCTTTCCAAGAGCCTTTAATGGATCCGAGCCCAGCTAGATCAGCCTTGATCAACTCAGGCTCATTGCAGTTTGATACACTTCGTTACATCTCTTGATCAAAAGTTGATGCGAATGAGTTGCAATTAGTTCCTAGTCCCGACTAGACTACAGGAGGAATGGAACCCAGGTTGGATCCTCTGAGATAGCAGTCACTCCGATCTGTATTTAGGATCACAACTCTAGACTTCTCTACGCTGCTCTTGCCGATTGATCTCTGGGTTTGCGTTCAGCTATCCCCGTTTGGAATGATTGCCTTATGTCTACAACTGAAACACTTGTGCAGGCGCTGGATCAGATCCAGGAGAACCCAGTCGGGCTCGGAACCGAAATCACTCTGCCTGTGATCGAAGGATTGAATGTGGTGCTGGCCAGTTTGCAAACGTTGTTTTTGCAGTACCAGAAACACCATTTTGTGGTGGAAGGGGCTGAGTTTAACATGCTCCATGAGTTCTTCAATGAGTCCTACAAGGATGTGCAGGAGCACGCTCACGAGATTGGTGAACGCCTGAGTGGGTTGGGTGGTGTGCCCGTGGCCAGCCCCCACAAGATCGCTGACTTGACCTGTTTCACCCCGGAACCAGATGGAGCATTCTTAGCTCGGCAAATGGTTCAAAACGATCTGATCGCTGAGCAAGGTCTGATCGGAGTGCTCCGGTCTCAAGCGGCTCAGGCTGAGAGCTTAGGCGATCGAGCCACCCGCTATCTCTACGAGGGGTTGCTGCTCAAAGCTGAAGAACGCGCCTTTCATCTGGGGCACTTCCTGGCCAATGACAGCCTGAAAGTCTCCTAAGGCTGCGGTTGCGATCCCCTTGAGATCGGCATGAGGTCGGTTACAGCCCTTGAGCATCTTGAGATCCCCCAGAAACACCTTGAGATCGGCTGAAGCTCCTTGTGAGATCCTCTTGGGATCGTCTTCACATCCCCTTGACCACCTCCTTAACATCCCTGAGATCCGTCTGGATGGCTGTGAGATTCCGCTGGAGATCGGCTGGAGCCAACCTGAACTTCTCCCCAGCAATCCTGAGATCCTCCCCCTGAGGGGTTCAAATCCCTCAGCCCGCCTCGATTTTGTGTTGAATATGAAGGTTTGTCATGAACTCAGTCAATCAACAAAACTCAGTCAATCAACAACGATCCCAGACGGCCACCCATCCCTGGTCTTTGGATGTCCCTTACTGTGATCGGCGGCACGTTCATCGACGCTTGCAAGCATTATCAATCCCCTCCTGGTGTTTAGAAGATGGTTCATTACAAGTCGAGATCCATGATGTTGCTACCGCCTTTCAAGTTCGGAGTGTGGTTCAACAACTTCGCTCAACCCGTGCTGAATTGGTAGCTTGGTTGGACTATTGCTGGGAGCAATCCAATGGTCAATCCTCCGTTCTCCCCTAGAAGCTGGATCCGTCATGCCCTCAAATGGGATCTCGCCTCACGTCCATCGTCCCCCTCTCGATCTGGAGTGAGGCCAACTGAGTCTAGCCTTGAATTGACAATCGATCGATATGACCATGAAGGCTGGATCGACTTTTACATTGGCGCCGCTCAGCAGTTCCCGCACAAGCGCTGTAGCTTAATGGATCCGCACCAGCGTGTAGGACTCCATTACTTGGCTAGTGATCTCGATCAATTGAAGCGATCAAGCCGCCCCTCACCGGACATCCCCCACCATCTGTGGGTAACCCTGCAGAAAAAAGGATCCTCTGCAGCGCTGGCGAAAGGATCCTACAAAGGATTGGATCAAAACCAGCTGCTTGCGGAACTCATATCCTGAACCCGACCAAGACTGGGCATAGGAAATCAGGGATTGCTTTCCAGATTCATAATCTTCGCCATCAATTCGACAATCAGCCCCAAACTCCTCCTCTGAAAATCGCGCTGAAAATAATCGGATGCAATACGTATGTTGGCTCTCGATCTGGGCACGAAAAGCTTCAAATGAATTCGTGAGTAAGCAACAGGGACAAAAAGGATGCTCATCCTCGGAGATCTCGTCTCCTGGGATCGATTGCTCGGTATAGTGCAAGGGAGGCCCCAAGATCACTCGCCTGACATGACCTGATTTACCGTCTTCACTGGGAAAGGCCAGCATCATATAGGGGCAATCCTGCGGCTCTTTCTCTAGAGCAGCAAGGAATACCACGAAATCAGTCTGAACCCATTGGTCGAAGCCAGATAAGATTGAACGCTGGATCGTTTCACCCACCGAATGCTGTTCAAATGTGCCTGCTGGTAGGAGATCCGGATGGTTCACTTGAATAGTGGTGACAGTATTAATATCCCCGTGATCAAGAATTTGAAGATCCATGATTTGGGGTGTAATGTGCAGACCACTTTCCGGATGGACGAGCCATTTTTGATGCTGCTCAACAGGATAACCGTACTTGGCTAAGGTGATCGATAACAACTCCACAACATTGAAGGTTTCTGTCCACTGGTCTTGGCCGCGTGTGAATTGGACTGAGCCTGCTGTTGTGATCCCTTGGTTGCCAGAACAGAGTTGGGGAGCAGCATCAGAGTTTGGCATGGGAGATTCTCCAAATATTGTTTGAGGGCGTTGAAAGGATTGAGAAGATCAAGACAATAGTGACACCTCGCCTCTGAAGATGTCTACGGCTATCTTGAATGACTTTCGATTGGTGAACGCTGATCTCCATCCTGAAAGCCCCAGGTCACCCAGATCAGGTTCTAAGGAGGATCTTTCTAACCTGTCGGATCCGATGGAGGTATCTGAAGACCTCGCTAAGCCGATTGGGGTTGGATCGATGGGGGCGAAGGGAGGATTGATAGCTCTCGATTCATCCCAAGCATGGTCTGTTTGAGATCCATTGGCGGCTTGATCGGATACTATGCGCGTAATCTATAGCGTTGGAGTGATCTCTAGCAGGACTTTAGATCTTTAGGCTGCTACGAAGCCATTTTAGGACAATGCGGTACTGTTTTAAAGTAATACAAAGCTATTTCAGAGTAATCACAAACTGTTTCAGAGTAACCGCAAACCGTTTTAGAGTAACCGCAAGCCGCTTTAGAGTAACCGCAAGCCGCTTTAGAGTAACCGCAAGCCGTTTTAGAGTAATCGCAA
>CAZONZ010000418.1:0-3804 GCA_964581005.1 uncultured bacterium | reverse complement strand
AATTCTTAGTTGACTTGGAAGCCACTTCAACAATCAGAGTGGGATTGGTCACAGTAGTGGTACCCGTCCCATAGTAATTAGGATTCCCTGCAATCACCATCACATCAGGATAAGTAAATACGTTATAGCGTTCAATCCGTAAGCGCACATTCTCTGTAAAAATCCGATAGTTTTTCGCTTTCAATTCAGGCTTTAAACACACAGATATATTTGTCACGATCTCATTGTGATTGGTTGTCCCTCCGGCCATGAGTATGATCTCTCCATTCCGAAATTCCCTCCGACACTCAGCCACAGCTTCCAGTTCCAAATACTCTGCTGAGCTGTAGAGTTTTTGAGTTGCCTGAACCATTACCCTTCCCCCATCATCTCTTGGTTTGATCTCACAAACTGCAATGCTAATCTCAACCCAGTGTTACTCTTAATCTCCCTTGACTCTTGAATTAAAACTCGTGAAGAGATCCTTTCAACTCTACTCCTTGTACCGGATTCAACTTGACGAAGTGGATCTCAGCTCGCTGGATGCTCATGACTCCTGTAAACCATCCATTTCCGTCAGAGCAAACGCCTGGTTAATGGCCCCAATTTCAGCCTGAACCTCTGGATCCTCAGCCATTGCTAGCAGTTCATCTTCATTTGGCTCTTGCAGTTGTTGGGCGATCCGCTCTAATAACCAGAGCTTTTCCCTAGTAGAAAGTCGATGAATCTCTCGTTCAATTTCTAGTAAATGTTTGGTTGCCATAGCTGAACAAAGGGATTCAGGTCTAGGATAACAATAACACGAAAAATTATCACAGAGCACGATGGAAGGATCGATCTATCCCCTCTCCCCCGCCAAGATCGGTAATGCTGCTGGATTCTGCCTCCCAGAAGTCTTTTACCAAGATCATCCCCACCTTGCCAATGCCTCTGGCTGGGTACAGGTTCTTTCCGAAGACACTCTCCTGGTGAAGTTAGAGCCCACTCAACTGGATCCGAAAACGGATGCACCAGAGCAAGACATTATTCTGGGCCTCTTTCTAGATCTGATCACAAAAGACGCCCTCTCTAACCCGAACAACCTGGAAGCCTACACTGAGGCAATGTCTCAAGACGATGATGAGCTCCTGGCAGGAGTCCAGATGGATGAATGAGCATCTTGGTCCGCAACGGCTGGGAGATCTACTTCCACCGAAAGCTATTTGGAGAGCAACGCCGTCAGCTACGTGAAGACGTTAAGACACTCAAGGACACGTTATCCCCTGAGGAATTTATCACCCACCCCAAAGCCAAACTCTTGGCAGCTGTGATGACAGGGATCAAGGAGAAGATAGTGTTAGATCCATTTGCTTCTCACTTTGTCCTGCAAGGTTCCCTCAAACACTATGGTCGGATGAAAGGGATGGGTCTACCCCCACGCTATCGACTCTTTTTTCGAGCCTTTGAGGAGCAAGAGCGCAAAGTATTGATCGTGCTGTGGCTCGGCTATCCCCGCAAGGAAGGAGACAAGAACGATTGCTACGCTGTATTCACTCGTAAGGTCAGCAATGGTGAATTTCCAGATAATAGTGAAGATCTATTGAAGGAAGTAGAACTGTAGACTCAGGATCCTACCGAGCTCCATCTGGGTCGAAAGGACTAGAGTAAATCTAATAACACTAAAAGAAGGATCCTCCTCACCCAGAATTGGTATCAGTCAGGCATCCGATAGCTATAGCTAGATCCGGAAACACTTTGAACATAGGATCCCGTTCAAGAATCAATCCCTTCAATGTCCTGAACAGTTTACAAATTCCCTATTGGATCTAAAGTGAGCACCTGAGCGATCTCATCCGTCTGAAATCCCAATGATATGGGTCTCTTCACCTGAGACAGAACTCCGATATCATAGAGCTCTGTGATCGTGCCCGTTGCAGAGAGCTTGGAACCAAGATCGTGCAGCCAAGTTCTGTACCTTGCTCTAGAGAACTCATCGCAAATCAGGAGTTGCTTCCTACCTCCCAAGACACCTGTCAGATCGCTGGAGCCACTTCAGACCAACTTCTCCAACTGCAAGGTCGTGTTTTCCCGATCCCCAGTGAACCCAATCGATCCTTCAGTACCGCATTCCCGATCCCTAGTGAATCTGACAGGTTACCGAGTACCATATCCCCAATCCCTAGTGGATCGTTCTTGATCTGTTGAAATCGTTCTCCTTAGCTTGGGATCAGCATGATCTGAACGATCTCTCCGGCTTTGATCTGAGTGGATCCCACAGGCAAAACGGCTAGCCCATGACAGCCTGCCAAATTGATCAAATCAGCCGACTGTTGGGATCCCAAAGGTCTGAATCGCAGGGATCCATCGTGCCAACTCAATCTGCCCCAAGTATAGGTCTCCCGCTGGCCATCCGATCGGAGATCCTCATCCGTGATCGCTGTTGTCCATTGAGGATCTCGCAAGGGATCCTGGCCTTGGAGTTTGGCTAAGGCGGGTCGGACAAACCGCCAGAAGGTCACCATTGCGGATACAGGATTTCCAGGCAAACCGAAATAGAGCTTTGGCCCTCGATCCTCTTGAGCAAATACGGCCCATGTTAAAGGCTTCCCTGGTTTGATCGCCACTTTCCGGATCCGGATCTCACCCCCTAAGCTCTCCAGGATCGACTCCACATAGTCATAATCCCCAACCGAAACTCCACCGGACGAGATCACCAGATCCGTTGTTTGCAGAGCCTGTTGGATCGCACCCTTGAGTCGCTCAGGATCATCAGGAACAATCCCCAACCGATGCGGGATGCCGCCTGCCGCCTCCACCAAAGCTGCGAGTCCGTACTGATTCGAGTCTACGATCTGGCCTGGTTGCGGCACCTGATCGATCCGGACCAACTCATTCCCCGTCGAGAGGATCCCAACCTGGGGACGACGATAGACCTGCACCGTCGATCGCCCCACCGCAGCCATTACCGCTAGCTCTGGCCCTCCCACTCTGCAGCCAACCGGGATCACGACAGCTCCAGCCCGACAAAAATGCCCTTGTTTACGAACAAACTGCCCCTGAGCTAAGGGATTGGATCCGGACTGCCCGATTGTGACGGTTTCAGGATCCAGCCGCTCTGTCTGTTCCTGGATCACCACAGTATCGGCACCGGATGGCAGGATCGAGCCTGTAAAAACGCGGGTTGCTTGACTGGGCTGCACCGATCGCTGAGGATAGTGACCCGCTGGCACCGTTTCAATCACGCTCAACGAACAAGGCAGCGAGGTTACATCGGCATACCGAACAGCATATCCATCCATGCTAGAGGTATCGTAGGCTGGGACATCTGCAGAGCTAGTGATCGATGCCGCTATAACACGAGTACAGGCATGACTCAGATCCACCCACTCATTCCCCAGAGGTTGGATCGCCTCCAGGATCAGTTGTTCAGCTGTATTGACAGGGATCATGATTGAGGCAACTCGTTAGAACTGGTCGAAATTGGGAATATTCAACTAGGATCGACACAATGACTGGCTGGATGGGCGTTGATCACCCCTCTGATCACCTTGGCCCCATCCCTTCCAGCGAGATCAGAGTTCGTTGAGACGGCTCAGGTATGGATCGAGCATCCTCAGGATCTCTAGGATCGCATTGCATCTGCTGATCCACGTGATCGAGGGGATCTGGCCCATGAGTTACCCCCACTCCCTGACCCACGCTTTATTGCACCGACCCTCCTAGACTTTAGCGGTTTCAGCTATGGATTGGATCCCTCCTTTGAGCTCTGAACGTCTCCAACTCCCTGCTCAATGTGAACCTCACCCCCAGATTTTGGCCCGCAGCCAACCGATCCACCCCCCCGCC
>CAZONZ010000417.1:0-3832 GCA_964581005.1 uncultured bacterium | reverse complement strand
ACCTTGGCCAACAGCGAAGAATCCGTGATCTTACAAGGGGGAGAAGCGGTCACGATCCCCCAAGGTGCAACCCAGATCCCGCCCGTCTATGTTCCTTCCCACATGGAACTGATGAATAAAATGCAGGATCATCCCCTCATGACAACCTTTGAAAGCGAGATGGTGACCCTACCCCAGATCCGATCGGTCGTGGAAAATGCTCCCCGCAGATAGTAGAAGAGATCCTCGATGTCCCGTTCAGCCTTTGGGTAAGTCTGATAGATCAGTTCATTCGCCTAAATCAGTTAAATCAGTCCTTTTATCTGCTTCCCACTCGTGCAGGAGCTGTTGGCGTCCTTGATCAAACCAGGGATCAAACCAGGCATGGATCTCGTCCTTGCTGGTGAGTTCTGTGTATTTGCCCTTGTTCAATTGCTCCAACGCTTGATCTGTTTTCTGGTCAAAACCCTGTCGTTGAAAAGATCCAAACTCTTTAGATCCCAAGCTGGTCCCAACTAGCAAAGTAACGTTAATCAAACGTGAGAGCAAAAGGCTGATCCCTGATGGAGCTGTACTGATCACAGTTTCACAATTCCGGTTGATAATCAAAGCAGAGGCGATCATTTACGGAGGAGGCTGATCCGGGCCTATGAGTCTCAAAGTTCCTCTTAACCCTCACATCACCATGATGTTGCGCTCCTGTCAGACATATAAAGCCGATCGCTTGCTCCAAATCTGGCGGCGTCAGGCTTTACTCTTGCGTCGAGCCCATCTGGGTGGGTATGTGGGTCCGCTCTTAGGCGATCCAACTTGCCGATTTAACGCCCACTCACCCTGGATCTACTGCGCGATCCATCCAGACGGTCCCTGTCAAGGCTGCCCGGATCGAGAGGTGCTCCCAACCTGTCAAACACTTCTAGGGAGATCCGAGACTCAACCTTAACTTCAAGCTCAAGCCCAACCTCAAGCTCAACCTCAATGTTCAGAATGGACATGACACCTGACCAGATCATGATTGGAGAATTGGGTGAAATCGGCGTGTTAGCTCGCTTACAGAGCTATTGCCCTGCGGGGGTTGTCGGGGATGATGCCGCCTTGCTCGATCCAGGTGTAGGCAAGCTCGTGATCACCACCGATGTTTTGGTCGATGAGGTTCACTTTAGTCAAACCACCACGCCTCCAGAATCAGTGGGATGGCGAGCAGCAGCAGCCAACTTATCCGATCTAGCTGCCATGGGAGCAAGGCCGTTTGCCCTGGTGATTGGGTTGGGCTTGCCTGGATCCACGCCCTTGGATTGGGTTGAGCGTCTGTATCAGGGAATTCAAGCCTGCTGTCAACCCTGGCAAACCGATCTGGTGGGAGGGGATCTCTGTCGCTCAAAACATCGGTTTGTCTCGATCACCGCCCTGGGACGGGTTGCAGCAGAGCGGGCAATCTGGCGACATCAGGCTCGACCTGGAGACTGGTTGCTGGTTTCAGGCCCCCACGGGAGCTCTAGAGCCGGATTAGAGATCCTCCTTCACCCTGAACGCGGATCCCACCTCTCTCCAACTGCCCAAGCGGAACTGATCCGAGCCCATCAATTTCCCAATCCTCGGCTGGATCTGATCCCGTATTTTGAACAACTGGATCCCTGGCTAGGATCTCAGCGACTGGCAGGGATGGATACCAGTGATGGGTTAGCGGATGCTCTGGTCCAGATCTGTGCCGCTAGTGGAGTGAATGCTGTGGTGAAGCCGGAATGGATCCCTCAATCGCCTGCTTTACGAGAGGGATTTCCAGACACAGCACTTGATTGGGCTTTATATGGTGGAGAAGATTTTGAGCTCCTGATCAGCCTGCCTCCCGCTGCCGCTGAGCACTTGATCCAACAATCCACTTCTCCGATTCATTTAATTGGTTATGTAACATCTCTCTCAGGAGATCAAGAAAGCCACGTTGATCTGGAGGGAATCGGGATCCTTCAGAGAGAGAATGCATTCCAACATTTTACGTAGCCTTGTCTCCTTTAGATCACCTAAAATCCATATAAGCTCAGCTAGGTTCTTCTAGATCTGCAGTAACTGAAGTTTCAGTGAATACTCTTATGAGACTTGATTATCCTGATCAACCCGTCTCACCCTTCCTCTTGATGAGAGGTTAGTTCAGTGTAATTCTTCTCACTGTTTGTGTTACACTCTGAACCTACTTCTCTAACTCTTAGCAGTCCCTTGAGTTCCTTTGGGTTTACCTGTGAAATGCAATGTCCCAACACTTTGGCTCGTGCTGGGATCTTTGATACACCTCATGGTTCGATCCCAACCCCCTGCTTTATGCCTGTGGGTACCTTGGCCAATGTGAAAACACTAACACCCGATCAAGTTAAAGCAGCCGGAGCCTACATTATCCTCAGTAACACATATCACTTACATCTCCAACCCGGAGAATCGATCATCCAGATGGCCGGAGGCTTGCACAGGTTCATGAATTGGCCAGGACCGATCTTGACGGATTCGGGTGGATTTCAAGTCTTCAGCCTCAGCCAGATCCGCACCCTAGATGATGAAGGGGTTACGTTCAAGTCCCCTCATGATGGTCGCTTGATCCACTTTACGCCTGAACATTCAATCCGGGTTCAAAACGCGCTAGGGGCTGATGTGATCATGGCCTTTGATGAATGTCCGCCCTATCCTGCTAGCCACGCTGAAGTGACTGCGGCTGTTCAACGCACCACCACTTGGTTAGAGCGATGCATCCGAGCCCATGAACGATCCGATCAAGCTTTGTTTGGTATTGTGCAAGGAGGCGTCTACCCTGATCTACGCCAACTCTCAGCCCGACAGATCCGTGAGCTTGATCTACCAGGTTATGCCATTGGTGGAGTTAGTGTGGGAGAACCTGCCGAATTGATCGCTGCTGTCGTTCGCACCACTGCACCGGAATTGCCCTCCGATCGACCTCGCTATTTGATGGGGGTGGGCACCTATCGAGAGATGGTTGAAGCGGTTGCCATGGGCGTGGATCTGTTTGATTGTGTGATCCCCACTCGGTATGCCCGCCATGGGGCTGTGATCAGTCGGGGCAGACGCTGGAATATCAAAAACACTGAACATCGGCAAGATTTTACTCCCATTGATCCAGACTGCCAGTGCTACACCTGCCAGAACTTTAGTCGGGCTTATCTTTGTCACCTGATCCGAGCCAAAGAAATGCTGGGGTATACACTCTTGGCGATCCATAATGTTGCTGAGCTAATGACATTGACCCGCAAGATCCGAGCAGCTATCATCGCCGGATCCTTTAGCGCCCATTGGAGTCCTTGGGATCATCCACTATCTTGGTTTGGACAAGGACAAGAATTGTGAGACAAGAATTGTGACCGAGGGGATGGAGTTTGTCAAGAAGGCAGCAGCTTGACTTGCGTCCGCTTGGGGTTGTGTAATCTGATCGCAAGGAGATCCAAGCCCCAACAGAGGGAATCAGGATCATCCCAAGCTATAACCCAACGTTGATCGAGGTGATCCCATGGTCCAAGAATCGGAATGGAGCTTTTGGCCTGCTACTGTGACTCCGAATCTGGAGGTAGCAACCTTTGTGGCCGCAACAGCAACCGTTGTGGGAGCCGTTGAACTGAGTCCAGGGGTGAGTATCTGGTATGGAGCTGTCTTACGCGGAGATGTGGAACGGATCCAGATCGGAGCCCGCACCAACATTCAAGACGGAGCAATTTTGCATGGCGATCCCGGTTTCCCAACAATCCTCGGTGAAGACGTCACCGTAGGGCATCGGGCCGTGATCCACAGTGCTCAGATCGAATCGGGCAGTTTGATTGGGATCGGTGCGATCATTTTGAATGGAGCTACGGTTGGATCA
>CAZONZ010000416.1:0-3842 GCA_964581005.1 uncultured bacterium | reverse complement strand
GGCAAGCTTGCTATCTTAGCTAGGTACAGCCTTGCCCTCGTAGCTCAGTGGACTAGAGCACTTGGTTCCGGTCCAAGGTGTCGGAGGTTCGAATCCTTTCGAGGGCGCTGATCCAAAGTCTCCAGGCTCACTCTTCGGGGTGGGCCTTTTAAGTCTCCCTAGCAAGATGGAAAACATGACTAGGATGGTTCAATTGAGGGCAAAGGGTGCACATTCGACTAAAACACGATCCAGATGAACCTCCCGATCGTAACAATGATGGGAAGGAATCCCCGTTCAGCGTCTCCTAGGATGGAAGTTCAAGGGGCAATAGGATCAATCCGTCGCCCCGTTCTTGAATTAGCAGTAAAGTAAAACTGCATAAGGCAATCTGATCAAGGTTGGAGGAAGCATGGCTGCAGACTTAGATCCGCAAGCGTTGAAGGTGAGCACCCGTTCAGCTTTGATGCGGCGATTTAATGAAAGTTTCCCTCCTTTCTACAGTCAGTTTGCCAGCAGCGAGGTCCAAGCCCAAAACCTGCGCATGGCTTATACCCTCTACCAAAGCCGCAAAGCCGTTGTCCAATTGGTAGATGATCGCAATAAAACGATCTTGTTCTTTGCCTACCGCAATCAAGCTTATTTACTGAGTGATGTTTTTGGGGTTCTGACCGCCTTTAACTTAAGCTTGCATGGAGTCAACCTTTACGGCCAGGTCCAATCGCCCCATTTAGTCTTTATGCGAATTATTCTTTCACGCAAGGATATGGCCTTATCGCCCCAGACCAAGTTAAATCTGGAACGAGCGATCCATGAATGTCTAGCTGGTGTATTTAAGGTTGAGGAGACGTTAGCAATTGAGTTTAATCTAAAACAGGGTTTGAACAATAGCCAAGTCAACTTCTTCAAAGATCCTGTTTTCCATCTCCCTGCCATTTTAGTTGAAGCTGACAATGAGCCTGCCTTATTTTACAAAGTGATGCAAGCCCTTTCCGAAGAAGATCTCATGGTTGTTTCCATCAATTTGCTCCTACGCCGGGATCAGACCCGCTTGATCTTTTACTTGCTCGGTCCTAATGCGACCTCCTCGATCCCAGACTATGTTGGTCAAAAACTAGCGAACAGCCTCAGGCATCGTTTGACCAAAGCCCATGAGTAACCCGTAGTGACCTTCTACTTCTAAACCCTTCCATGATCCTGTTGCACTCAAAGGCATTGATCAACCTCTCCGTCAACCAATGCCCTGGTATACCAAATCTCAAGATCGACCGCTCACCAACGGGTAAAAACGGATCCCAACTATTGCCCTAAGTTCCGGAGCAGTTCCACCAGCGAGCTACCTGTGGCAAGCTCCAATCCGATCAGTGACACAAACCCGATCATAGCCAACCGTCCATTCAGCTTCTCAGCATATTCAGTGAAACCCGTGCGGGGAGTGGTATCCACATACATCTCTGGTTCGATCGGGTAGTAATTTAAGCATCCATCATTCTCAAGGACCGGGGCTTGAAACTTAGCCATGAACATCTCCTAGATTGTTTTAACTCCTTCCTACCTTACCAGAGATTGTTAAGTTTTGCAACAGATCCTTAAGCAAACCCGATCGATCCCCGCACTGCCGACTCAGAATCAGCAGAGAGCGATGGATCAGATGGCCTTTTAGGATCGAATGGCACCTTAGGATCCTGAATCCCCTGCCATGACCACAGCCCCAAAGTCCGCCAAGATCCCAGCATTATTCCGCAGGATCCCCAGCAGATTCAGGCGGTTGGTTTTGACGGCTGGATCCTTGTCCATCACCAACACGGCATCAAAAAATGTAGACACGGTGGGAGCTGCAGATCGGAAGGCTGTCATCAATAAGCCAAAGTCCTGCTGCTGTAGAGCCTGTTGCCCCTGCTCATATACCGACTGGCACACCTGATACAAATCGGCTTCGGCAGGATCTTGAAACAACTCAGGCTGGATCACTCCTGTCGGATCCAAGACATCCAACGGCAGATCCCCTTGCTGGGCTAACCGGGCTGTCCGGTTCAAGGTTGGGTAAAGCTCAGCTAATGCTCCCGTCTGACGCAACTGTTGCAAATATTGAGCCCGCTTCAAGGTAGCCTGCAGATCCCCAAGAGCGCGGATAGCTGATCCGGATCCGGCTTCTCCTAAGACTGCGTTCACCAGGTCATAGTCGATCGCTTGATCTTCCTGCAGCAGGGTTTGGAGTCGTTGGTGGAAGAAATCCTGGAGCGCAGTTAAGGTCTGGGGCTGATCAGCTGCATAGGTCTGGACCGCAGTGGTGAGCAATGGGTTGAGATCTAAGGGTAACGAAGCACTCCAAATGATCAAGACAATACTGGTGGCTGCTCGTCGTAAAGCAAATCGATCCGAGGATCCACTGGGGATCCGACCCAGCTTAAACAAACCCACCAGGGTATCAATCCGATCGGCAATGCCTACAATCTGCCCTGTGAAGACATCTGGTAAAGGATCTCCAGCTCCGATGGGCCAGTAGTGTTGCGCGATCCCGGTGGCCACTTCAGCGGGCTCTCCCGATCGGCGGGCGTAGTCAGATCCCATCAATCCCTGCAATTCCGGAAACTCGTAGACCATTTGAGTCACCAGATCGGCTTTACAAAGATGAGCCGTTCGCTGGATCAAGGCCCGATCAGCATCTGTCAAGTCCAATTGATCGGCAATGATGGCGGCGATCTGCTCGATCCGTTCCACCTTGTCTCGCATCGATCCAAGTTCTTCGACAAAGGTCACGGTGGCGAGGGTGTCGAGCTTGGCTTCGGGCGGGGTTTTCTGATCTTCGCTGTAGAAAAACTGTGCATCAGCTAGACGGGCTCGGACTACACGGCTATTCCCGGCGGCAATGATCTCCGATTTGGTGGGATCCCCGTTGGATACGGTGACAAAGTAAGGCAGGAGTTGATCAGGATCGGCCTGGGAGTAGATCGGGAAGTAGCGCTGGTGGGTGACCATGACGATCTTGATCACAGGCACCGGGAGGACGAGAAACTCTGGATCAAATTGACCTAAGACAGCAGTTGGCCATTCCACCAGTTGGGTGACTTCGGTGAGCAGATCGCTGGAGATCTCAGCTGTTCCCTGGACTGAGGTAGCCGCTTTGATCACGTCAGACTCGATTGTGGTGCGGCGTTGAGCGGGATCAGGCTGGATGTAGGACTGGATCAGGGCATCTGGGTAGGCAGAGGCTTGGGGGAGAGGCAATGGATCCGGGTGCAGAATCCGGTGGGCTTGGGTGATGCGTCCTGCGATCTGGCCTTCAAGCTCGAAGGGGAGAACGTGATCATCGAGAAGGGACACGAGCCAACGGATCGGACGGGGGAATTTCAGTTCTCCGGATCCCCAACGCATTAGCCGCTCGCCACTCAATCCTGTGATCCACGTTGGTACCAGTGTCTGCAAAATCTCAGCGCTGGGGCGACCTTCGATCTGGCGGATGGCAAAGACAAACGATCCTTTCTCCGTCTCGCGGATCTCCAATTGATTCGGATCGACTCCCTGTTTGCGGGCAAAGCCTTCCCCAGCCTTGGTGAGTTCGCCTGCCTTATACGCGGCATCCACTGGCGGACCTTTGATCGCTTCCGTTCGATCCGGTTGCTGATCGGGGAGTCCCGTTACGAGGACCGCTAAGCGGCGGGGGGTACCAAAGCGTTGTAGATGATCCCAGTTCAGGTGGGCTTCAGCCAGTGACGCTGGGATCAGATTCTGCCACTGCTGCAGAGCGCTTTCAACAAAGCTGGCGGGGAGCTCTTCGGTTCCTACTTCCAGAAGGTAAGCCGTCATGGATCCTGCTGAGTATTTCGATGGGATTGTAACAGGTCTGCAGAACCAGAAGCTCA
>CAZONZ010000415.1:0-3858 GCA_964581005.1 uncultured bacterium | reverse complement strand
GTTTCCGCCCCGGATTAAAATCGCGGGGCTACCACGCTCCCGGACTTCCCCGTGTACCCAACTGGAGCCAATCGCCATCCTCCAGGAGAGCTGAAGCCTGCAGCTTCTCCCCATTCACCAAGAGGCCATTAGAACTGGGTTTACCCTGCAGATCCCCATCGTGAATCTCGTAGATGATCCCTTTCGCTATAGGTTTGCGATAAACGGTCGCATGAACCCTCGAAATATAGCCGTCTTTGATCTGGGCCTGACAGCTGGCATGACGCCCCAACGTGGTGTGATCTGGGGTGAGCAATATAGTCTGCCCCGCTAGATCTGGTCTATCACTCAGTCCTTGCAGGGGATGGACGATCAAGGCACTTAGCCAATTTTGACCGATCACAGGGCTATCGGGTAGCCATGATTGAATGTACTCTGGTGTGTGCATGGGGTGTTGAATTCCAAAAGGATCGGGTTCGGTGGCTATTCTGGCAAAGATGCTAGGTTCCTGTTAACCCAGAGGCTTGTCGTCAGTCGGGCTCAGGATCGGCAAGTAGTAATTAATCTCAGGAGCTGAGGCCAGCAGATCGGATTCTTCATACCAGATCTGGTTAACATCTTCAGAATTCAAAACAGAGTACATGGCCATCTCCGTACTCCAATCGCTAACGATCAAAAACTCCTGCCCAACGGGACTCCCCCGAAACAGATCGGCCTCCAAGCAACTACTTGACTGCTGCAGAAGTTGGACCAAATCCAGTAGCTTGGCTTTGACTTCCTCCTCTTTTCCGCGCAAAGCATTGACCAGGATCAATGTGCGTACCCCCCCTTCACCTAGGCTACCCATCGTTCACTCCTCCTCGTCTCCCATTCGATCATCCTCATTGGTTGTAGCTCAAGCGGCTTGCTTCGCCCATTCGATCGTGAGCTGGAATCTCTAGCAATCTCACAAATGAGAAAAGACAGCTAAAGTTTCACCCTGGAGCCTTTGTTTCAGAGGGTGGATCCTACAGCAATCGTCCTACAGTAATCGTTGGATCACCATAGCCAAACCTTGGGATCAGCGGGGATCTCAATCTCAGCAGCTATGATCAGGGGGAAGAAAAAGTAGGGGGAGGCGATCGCGTCGGGGCTGTTTTCCCCAAAGCAGTCCGATGAGGAAAGTCCGGGCACCCTGAAGAACACACTGCTGGAGAAACTTCCAGTGCGAGTGATCGTGAGGAGAGTGCCACAGAAACATACCGCCGATGGCAGGGGCTGGACTCCTGATCAGGTAAGGGTGCAAAGGTGGGGCGTTAGCTTAATGTAAGAGCCCACCAGCAACGTCGAGAGGCGTTGGCTCGGTAAACCCCGGTGGGGTGCAAGGCCGCAGCAGCAGGCATGATCCCAACTCAACTCAACTCGATCCCCGGATTGCGGTTGGGCGAGCTCCGGATCATGATATGAGGTGTTCTTCCCTTCCTAACTGCTGCATCTGGATTCGTGGGGCTTGCTACGGCAGGGCGGATCGAGGTGGAGGTGTGCTGCATGAGGTTAGTGGTAACACTGATCCCAGATAGATGATGGCCGAAGCTGAGGTCTACAACGTGGATCCCAGTTTCAACAGAACCCGGCTTACGACCTACTTTTTCTTCTCATTCAGCTGAGGTGAGTTCAACAGATCCGATCCATTCAGCCACACTTCAACGCAATACTCCAACCACTGGCTCATCAGTTGCTTCTGCAAAAGAGTTGGATGATCCTGAGTCTCGTGATCAGGATCTTCAGGACCAGACTCCGAGGATTGGGATCGATCGGTGGGAAGCGGCTCCGGTAAACCCGCTGTGACTTGCAGAACTCCAGCCCCAAGAATTAAGAGATGTAAAACCCCTGAGGCGATCCTGAGCTGGTCCGGATCCGTGTCGGGGGACGCGATCTGCTGAAGAGAGGTGGCTAATCGCTCTTGGGCTTGACTGAACCCCTGCTGCAAGGCTTGTCGATGCTCGCCAGAATAAAGTCCCGCTTCTCCCACAACCGATCGGACAAGTTCCGGATTATTGGCCAACGCTTTGAAACACGTTGAAACATACAGGATTAAATCTTGCTTAAGATAGTCCGATCCGGTTGAGTGGAGTTCGAGATCACCGACCCCATCAAAAATCCCAAGATCCGCGAAGACTGCCAGAAGTAAACCCTGCTTAGTGCCAAAATGACGAAACAAGGTGACCTCGTTCACCCCGGCGGCATCAGCGATCTGGCGAGTTGTGGTTTGCGTAATGCCTTGCCGCCCAAACAACTCTTTAGCTGTGGTGATCAGACGCTGACGGGTAGAGACCAGAGATCGGGACATAGATTCGGATGATCTGAAAGCAAGTAAGGCTTGCATTTACGGTGGAAGATCGTTAGGCTAAATGTCAAGCAAGTGGTACTTGCACGGTACGGATTGAAGATCAACGCTCAGGATTGGGATCAGCCTCTTCGGTTTGGCCATCTGAAGGAGAGCGTTTGGGTTTGATCCGGTTTGGTGTGTTTGAGTTGGCCCTCATGCAGATTTTGCGGGTCTAGCTGCCATTGCTCTCAAGTGTTTGTAATGTTTTAAGGATCCTGGATTCATGACTGTTGCATCGATGCCTTCGCCTTCCCAACCGAAGCCTGCCTTGCCCCCGTTGTGCTGGAAGCATTTGGTGTTTTACCTGTTTCTGCATGGTGTGGCTCTCTCCGGACTCTGGTTTTTCTCCTGGCCCGCTTTAGGGATCATGCTGTTTCTCTATTGGCTGACGGGGAGCCTAGGGATCTGTTTGGGCTATCACCGTTTGCTCAGCCATCGCAGTTTGCAGGTGCCGAAGTGGTTGGAGTATGGATTTGGCCTGTTGGGAGCTCTGGCGGTGCAGGGCGGACCGATCTTCTGGGTGGCGTCCCATCGTCAGCATCATGCGTTCACCGAAGATATGCAAAAAGATCCCTATTCCAGCAGGCGCGGTTTCTGGTGGAGCCACATGCTCTGGGTGATCTTTCCGCAGTCTGAGTTCTTTGATCAAACCAGCTACCAACGCTTCGCCCCTGATCTGGCTAAGGATCGGTTCTATCAATTTCTGAATGATCATTACTTATTGTTGCAACTGGCTCTGGCGATCCCGCTCTACATCCTCGGTGCTCAATTTGGGCTGGGTTGGTCGTTTGTGATCTATGGAGTGTTTGTCCGGATTGTGCTGGTTTCCCATGTAACCTGGTTTATCAACTCAGCCACTCACCTCTGGGGCTATCGTCGGTTTGAGTGTGATGACAACTCTCGCAATCTCTGGTGGGCGGCGCTGTTGGCCTATGGAGAAGGCTGGCACAACAATCATCATGCCGATCCCAAGTGTGCTAAAGCTGGCCTGACCTGGTGGGAAATTGATGCCACCTACTGGGTGATCTGGTTACTGGAAAAGGTAGGGTTGGCAACACGAGTTCACCGCAAGCACAGCTACCAAACAGCTGAGTAAGCTCACCCTGATCGGATTCCGAGGAGGCTGCAGTCGATCGAGCCTGTCCTTGGAGGATCGAGAATGACCCTTGCGACTACCGAATATGGCGATACCAACGAGCTAGCTGATCCGGCTTAACCCCCAACCGATAGCTGGCTCGTAGGATTTGCATTAGGATCACCGTTCGCCACGGTCCCTGTTGCTGCCAACGACGACTAGAGGTTTGGATCGCTCCCACCAAAAAGACTCTGTGCCCAAACGCTGCCATCTGCTCCGACAGATCAAGATCTTCCATCAACGGCTGCAGCGGGTACCCCCCTAAGTGCTGGAAGGCGGCGCGACGGATAAAGATCCCCATATCACCTGTGAAACACCCTGTGATCCGGCTGCGAGTATTGATCCCCCACGTGATCAAGGGATAGGGCCAAGCCTG
>CAZONZ010000414.1:0-3862 GCA_964581005.1 uncultured bacterium | reverse complement strand
CGACGGATCGAAAGTTGGGTAATGCTCCAGTTCGCCACAGATCGAGATCCCCACGTAAGCGGCTTAATCCCCTTAGTCTAATCCACAGAGCTAGAAATGCAGCCAACTTAAGATCCGGATTCTGAATTCGTGAGTTAGGCTACTTTGCCCTGTCCTGAGAGATCTTAGCTCATCTAGTTAGCGAGTTGATCCTGCAAGTCCGACTTTGTGAGTGGCGAGCCGTGAAAGCTTGTCTATTTCTTCAGATCCCTACTCCGAGTCAAGCGGATCGAGCTTCGCCTAACATTGCAGATCCATAGAGCGACTTCATTGACCGTTTGAACTGTTAAGCGATTGTGATTTCAATGTTGCCCGAACTTTAAAGTTACCAACTTTCGAGACAGGAGATTTGTATCTTATCAAGCAGGTTACACTAATTGCCAAAGCGGGGACAATCGTTCAAGTCTTGTATAGCAATCAGAGATCAAATGTGAGAGAGAGATGATCCAGAGATGATCCTAGTTGCACTCTGGGAGAACGCTTGAAGCTGAAGGCTCCTGAAGGATCTCACGTTTCAAATCAGACTGCTCTATGACGACTTCGACCTGTAAACTACGTCAAGGCACTTGAGCCTCACAAAGTAGATATACTTACACATGATCTACACGTTCTACAAGCTTCCCCTCTTTCCGGGCTGACTTCGATCCACACCTCTTAGAGTCTTAACAGATCCCTTCCGACCCATCGTCTTGATCCATCCCTCCGAAGCTTGATCTCGATCCAGGCTGAGTCACTACACTAGAAACACGAAGCTCTACTGGATCTCGTGACTTCAACCTTCCACTCCCGCTACCCGATCCCCGTTCACCCCCTTCCTCCAAGTGCTACTCTGCCCAAGGAGGAATAGTACAGCGACGAACCCCCCTTGGAAAGCGATCACCACCGTGACCAGATCACCGCTCTGCTTAACGCCATCAAGTGGTGGTGGCGACATCGATCTGACTTCTACGCCACTGGCAACTTGACCTTTTACTACAACCCTGAGCAGAAAACCACCCGTGACGTTCGGGGACCAGACTTCTTCGTCGTTTTGGGGGTGGACAAACGGGATCGCAAAAGTTGGATGGTCTGGAACGAAAACAACAGATATCCCAACCTGATCATTGAGCTGCTCTCCTCCATTACCGCCCAAGTGGATCGGACCACCAAGAAAGAGCTTTATCAGAACCAGTTCCAAACCCCAGAATACTTTTGGTTCGATCCAGCCGTGCCAGAGGAGCCCGATACCCCGCAAGAATTTGAAGGATTTCGGTTGATTGGGGGAAACTATGAGGCGATTCCTCGAACAGAGGAGGGATGGATGTGGAGTGAGGAGCTGGAGTTATATCTGGGGATCAATGAGTACCAGCTACGGTTTTTCACGCCAGAAGGGGAGTTGGTACCCACCGAAGCTGAGTATGAACGGCAAGCCAAAGAACAAGAACGGCAACGGGCTGAACAAGCTGAGCAACGGGCCGAACAAGCCCAGCACGAGATGGAGCAGCTCCGCCAACGCTTGAGAGACTGGGGATTGGATCTGGACAAATAACGGTCTGTTGAGTGTACCGGGGTCCATGACGGATATAATAATATGTCGTAAGGCATGCAAATTCTTGTCTTATGCTAGTGAAAGTCCTACCTCTGCTCAGTGAGATGATGCATCTTGGGTAGACATTGCCTAACATGCCCTGAGGCTGACAAACCTCGTTTCGTGGCCTAACCCTTAACCCCAGGCTGCACACGGATCGGCAGATCAACATGCTATGCTTGCCCTGAGAGATATCTTGCCGATCGGTGAGTTTCTCCGCTAGGCTGCAAATTGTTCTGAATACAGTTGGGCTCCATCACATAAATTCGAGGGATCACAACATGCCAAGCCAGGATATCGATGCAATCAAAACCATATTCCAAAGCCGACTAACGACTCTTGAGCACCTCTTAAAGACTGCTCAGGCGCATTTCAGTGAGAGTGAATCTTTTCTGCAAAAGCGCATTGCCGCTGATATGTTACCCTTTGGTACACAGATTGCTTTCACCTGCAATCAACCCCGCAACTTTGCCTTGTGGTGTAAAGGTAAACCAATGGATAATTTGGATCCAGAAGTCCCATCTCTGGCACAGGCATACGAACATGTAGTGAATACCAAGGAACTGCTTTCGGATATTAACGCTGAAGATGAAAAGCTAAGTGAGATCACACGCATTGACCTTAGCCAAGGGCTATATATCGAGATGACTGGCAGAGCCTATGTGAATGACTTTTTAATGCCAAACTTCTACTTCCATATGGTTACCGCTTATGACATTCTTCGCATGGCTGGTGTACCCATTGGAAAGCGAGATTACATGATGCATCTGGTTCCATTCCTTAAGCAAGGGTGAAGCCTAACTATTCAAAATACAGATCCACAACCATTCGATTCCACAACCATTCGATCTGCACGAGTCCGGCAACGATCAACAGCGCATCAATCTGTTACATTTAGTCATCGATACCGCAGCAAGGTCCAGATCCGATGGAACTGAATCATTGAGTTTGAACAGGAAGACGATGGACGCTGGATCGCAGAAGTTACCAATATGCCTGGAGTTCTTGTCAATGGACTGGATAGAGATCAGGCTATGACGCAGGTTAAGGAGTGGAAACGACTCAACGATCCAACAACTCAACGACTCGATCGGCTTAACATTTGGGTCTGAGAATGATAGGTTTAGAAATTGCAAGATCGTGTCTGCTTCTTTGCCACAGATCCGCAGCTTTTCTCAAGCTTGGTTCTGGTTAATTTGGATCGGGTTTCGAGCCCGATCGATGGTGGATCGACAATCCAGCCTAAACTTGCACCTGCTTCTTCTTCGGGACGGATTAAGGACATAGCATGGCCAACAATCAACTTCTTCAAACCCAGGACACCCCGGCTGGCACACTGAGTCAGCCCAGCTCAACGGCTGTGATCACCCGCGATCAAGCCCTGATCCTTTATCGGGATATGGTGTTGGGCCGCACCTTTGAAGATAAATGTGCTGAAATGTACTATCGCGGCAAAATGTTCGGATTCGTCCATCTCTACAACGGCCAGGAAGCGGTCTCGACCGGCGTGATCAAAAGCCTCCGACCAACCGATTATGTCGCCAGTACCTACCGCGATCATGTTCATGGCCTCAGTGCCGGTATTCCCGCCCGTGCGGTGATGGCTGAGCTGTTTGGCAAAGCCACCGGATGCAGTAAAGGCCGAGGCGGATCGATGCACCTTTTCTCCTCTGACCACAATTTCTTAGGGGGCTATGCCTTCGTCGCGGAAGGGATCCCCGTGGCCACCGGAGCTGCCTTTTCAGCCAAATATCGCGGCACCGATCAAGTGACCGCCAGCTTCTTTGGGGATGGGGCTTGTAACAACGGTCAGTTTTACGAATGCCTGAATATGGCCGCTCTCTGGAACTTACCGATCCTGTATGTGGTTGAGAACAACTTCTGGGCGATCGGGATGGCCCATGAGCGGGCAACCTCAAAAGTGGAGATCTATGAGAAAGCTGCCGCGTTTGGGATGCCGGGATACCAGGTTGACGGCATGAATGTGATGGCGGTTTGGGAAGCCGCTCAGCAAGCGGTCGCACGGGCACGGGCTGGAGAAGGACCAACCTTATTAGAGTGCATCACCTATCGCTTCCGGGGCCACTCCCTCGCTGATCCAGATGAACTGCGGGATCCAACGGATCGGGAAAAGTGGCGGCAACGCGATCCCTTGAATCAGTTCGAGCGCTATGCCCTTGAACACAACTTGATGCAGGAATCCGAATTCAAACAGATCCAGGAAGAGATCCATCTCGAAATTGAAGATGCCGTTGA
>CAZONZ010000413.1:1402-3882 GCA_964581005.1 uncultured bacterium | reverse complement strand
TTTGGCTAGAGGTTCAGGAAAATTGTGAGCAAAACTTAACGTTAGGCGCTGCTCCCCTGAGTTGAGCAGACCGGATCATGAGTCGAGCAGACCGGATCAGAGCGTTGAGATCCTAGTGTTACTCCGATCGGGAATAGCTTTCTAACAAGACTTCTCCACTAGGGCGTGTATTACCAGCCTCTGGCTCTAATGTGATGATGAACTGATTTGGGTCTGGTAGCGTCAATGGATCACTCAACCATTCAATTGTCCCCGGTGCAGTCATACTCAGGATCGACACACTTTCCGTAATCGATCGGGGTTGACTCAGATCAGAGGCTTGAGCGTGATCTGGGGCTTGAGCTGAAGCTTGGAGTTGGGAGGGATCACCCTCTGGTAGGGCTGGGTTGGGATCGGGGGTTGAGATGGCCCAAAGTTGATAGGCTTGACCTGGAGGGGCAGGGGGTAATCCGACCGCAAGCAGCAATAACTGTTGATTCACAGGAGACCAAAAGATCTCCGCAAAACTTGTGGACGGAAAGGATGGATCCTGGAGAGCGATCCGTTCTAGATCGGGTTGTCGTAACCAGTCTTGATAGGTTTGGGGGAGTTCCGATCCGGCATAAGCAGGACAGAGAGCAAGTTGCTGCTGAGACTGCCAAAAGCGGAAACTGATCCAGGTCGCATAGGCTCCCACCCCTGTGAGGGTGAGCATCAGCAGGGCCATGATCCAAGATGTCCAAGCCGATCGAGGCGGACTGGATCCTTTCACATCCGCTTCACTCCAGGGCTGGCGTTGGAGGTGTTGGTAGGCGTAGAAATGGGCCAATTCGTACAGCCAGAGGGCCAGGGATCGATCCCGTTCCAGATCAAACACCTTCGCCTGCCGCCAACAAAACTGCAATGCCTGATGAGCCACCCGTTCAGCTTTGCGAGGATGCTTCAAGATTGCAAACCCAATCTCAAACAAACGCCTGTGATAGCGATCCTCTAGCGTGACCCAAGCCTGCCGATCCCGCGACTGGATCTGGCGCATCAGTTCAAAGTCGGTGAGCTCAGCCATCGTGACAAACCTATAACAGACCGCAAGAAAGAGGATCGCCTGGATTTTGATCGCAGCTTCTCTTGGGACTATACACGACAGATCACGGAAAAGAGCAAAGTGATCTGGAGAATCTGGCAGTTTTTTCTCGATCAGACTCTACATGCATGTGATCATCAAGAAGATTTTGGATCGATTCTGATCGCTTCAGCGTCTGGCTAGCTGCTAGGACCATCTTGCTCAGCGTACCAAGCCTCTCGCAGATCTTCTTGCACGGGAGGTTGTCCACGCAGGGAACGGAGACGGTTCAGGTGAGCAGGGCAGTCACATCCAAAGAGGGCGATCGCGGTGTTACTTTCTTCTTCGGTAAACTCAAGCATTGGGTGATCCGCCTCGATCGAAGCAGGCATCTGTTTGGTGATGCTGAGATCTAGAACCACTGGGCGCTGAGTTCGATGGGACTCGCTGGCCCGAACAGCATGAGCATTCAACAGCAAGGGAGCTACTATTCCAGGGGAAAGCAGGAGCGTAAGGATCAAACGATTCATACTGAGGATCTCCAGGGTCAATCAGAGCAATAAGGGACGGGGACGATCACCCGTCAAGGGAAGTCCAAGCCCCATCTTCAGCTGTAGTTTAGCGCCAGAACCTCGATCCAGCCGCAGGATCTTACTCAAATACTCAGGATCTGTTGTCAGAGAATAGCCACCCAAGGTACTTGGATCTGAGGGAACCTGGGGACAGCTCGATTAAGTAGATCTCATCGTGAGATCTCAGCAGGCTGAAGTGGATCCGGAGGAGGTAGGCTGTCGAGAAGGCCAATAGGACCACCACTCTCCAGGTCCCACCCGCAAATATCTCGCGTAGGGGGTAAATACTTCCCAATCAGCGATCTCAACTGCATCTTCCTTGGCATTAAGATTCTTGGCTGATTCAGGTATGATCTCAACGTTGGATCCATCAGAGAGCATCAACAACAGGCCGTAGTATGGCTGACCCCTAGGTTGACGGGCTGGAATGAGGTTGGCTGTTCCTAAAGCTACTAAAGAATCTGCTGAAGAAACGTTCTGTGATCCATCTACCTGTGTCCTCTGGATTAGGATGACGTGGACACCAACAACCTTTGCATTAGGATCCAAAAGCTCTGTCTCTTCTAATTCCTCCTTAGAGAGTTTTTGAACTCCAGAATCCTTTATGAGTTGAAATCCTTGATCTTCAGGATCTTTAGAGACTTCACCGTGGGGAGTCTGCAAATACCAAGTCGAAGCCCGTGATCCTAAAATGTAAGATCCTTTAACGAGGTGTTTCAATCTCTGGCTAGAGTATGAGCGAGGCTGACCAAAATGCAGCGAGAGCTCATCCCCATAGGAAACGCGAAGTGAAAGGAAGGGCTGATCGATCAATTGCTGCAGATAAGCTTGCAACTTTTTCACGTTATTTGATCTTGCTTCAATTCCAC
>CAZONZ010000413.1:0-1302 GCA_964581005.1 uncultured bacterium | reverse complement strand
GTGATCTCCTGCCAACGAATCTCAGCTTGAGCTCTCAACTGTTTTTCAGCCAAGATCTCTAGTTGTCGCTCGATCCGACCGATCCGAGCTGAGATCACCTGCAATTGGGCGCGCAAATGTCGCAAGGTTTGATCGTGTTGCTCTAGCTCCAATAAGCTCAGGGGCGTTAAAGGCCGATCATTCATCTCCATCTCAGTCCGCCCGATCCCTAATGATTGAAGGATCCGCGTAAGGTGTTGTTCAGCGAATCGAATCTGTGGCCCCAATCTCGTTTCCAACTCAGCCCAAGGATTGCTCTGGATCATTAGAGACATACTCCCTATCGTACTCTGTAATCCAAAGGCGATCTCTCGGATCTGATCAACCAATTCCTGCTGCTGCTCCTGATCAAGAGCTAAGAAGGTTGCAGGATCTTGTTGAGTACACACCGACCGAACTTGATCAAGGACATAGCCGACAACGGCATGACTGCATCGATCTCGGTAGTGCCCCACTAAATCAGCTGCCTCGTCCTGCAACTGCTGTTGAGCCTCAATCAACTCATGGATCTCAGGATCGTAGTCTCCTGGATCGGATCCTGTTACAGCCAATGCAAAGGTGACAACCTGAGAGGATGCAGTCATAGATTCCGTTATCCTATTCCCCAATAAGTCTAGATTAGATGGCCCTCGATCATGGCTGGATCACGCCTGCAAATGAGCTTCGATAAACCACATGTCCTTATCGATCTGGCGAGAGATCTCTGTAAACAGATCCGCTGTGCCTGCATCACCCAGATCAGTAGCTTTATCGATATTGGTGCGGCTAGCAGCAGCATAACGACCATAGCGCTCCAGCAAGGCCACTAGGTGCTCTTTGCCTTCAACCGCCTTCAGATCGTACTCCGGCAACGCAGACCGATTGGCCACGATCCGAGCCGTTCCTTGGGCCACCCCTCCCAACGCTGTGATCCGTTCTGCCACCATATCAACGTATTCCTCTAGCGTGCCCGCAAAGGTATCAAACATCTCATGCAGGGCAATAAAATGGACCCCTTTGACATTCCAATGCGCTTGCTTCACCTGAGTCTTTAGATCTAGTGTGTCCGCCAGGTGCTGATTCAAGAGGTCGATCAGCTGCGTCCGTTGCTCTGGGGCGATCTCGACATGGGTGGCATAGAGTGCGGCGTTGCCAGTGGCTTTGTCAGCAGTCATCATAGTCAGACTCCCAAGTTCATTACTGAATGTGTCTTTACGCTACGAGACAGAGGTGCTCTTGCACAACACGACTGTTAGCATGATCACCATGATCTAAACGTGCTAA
>CAZONZ010000412.1:962-3896 GCA_964581005.1 uncultured bacterium | reverse complement strand
GGTTTTGGTGGACTTGGAAGATGCCCTTAACGACGCTTTAGGATCAGATGTGGTTGGGTTTGACATGGGAGCACTCGCTCCAACCAGTATGTCCGGAGTCTATGTCATGATCCCTGGCCACTCCTTCAACCTGCAACCTCAACTTCCCCGATAATTTTAGAGAGCTTTGGCAAACCAGGACGCTTCTACCCTCTTGATCGAAGCCGATCGAGTTGCTCACCATAGCCTGGGACGATTGCCTGGATTCGGTTGGGAACTGGCTGTGTTTTGATGGATTGCCTGACACTCAGGTAATTCTAGAAACGTTGAGGAGTCAATTTTGTATCCCTGATCGGGACTAGGCCAGGGCACAGGGGCAAACCGACTCAGATCAATCTCAAGGACATCGTAAACAAAGATCGCTTCATACCCGAATTGGGTTTGGTTAATCTGGATGGCTTGAGTGCCTCGACCTGATATTTGATCTCCTTGAAACGAACTTGGATCATAGCCAGAATTGGGTCTTTCTCTGAGTCCAAATTCAAAGCTAGATCCTCGACCTGAAACCAAGGTGGATCCAGGGGTGATAGATCCGCGAAAACAGAGGGAGAAGTCGGAGTGGGGAATGAAGTATAAACCTGAGATCTTAGTCCCAGTCTTGAGTATTGCAAAACAATGGGAGTAACCGAGGAGGGGGGAGCTTGGAAACCCATCTGGAGGTGAACGCCTTGGCATTTCACAAAGCAAATGGTGGCCATCACTCAACTGTGATAGAAGTGGCTGGGCTTGTGCAGGCGATGAATAGACCCAATAGACTATGGGTACGCCAATCACGCCTAGGATCCAGGAGACTTTCATCAAACAGGCTCCGTATTGACGAGCATTTTTACACTCAAAGGCTAACCGATCTAGCAACCACAAGAGCAAGTTGATGGATCTTAGATACGTTTAGGGATGGATCCGCTCGAAGCTGTTTGCTCGATTCTGCTGATTTCCTCGCTTGCCAGAAGGTTGATCGAGATCGCAAAATCGGGATTAGATCGAAAACGTCAATGTTGATTCACTTGATCATCTCTCGGCTGCAGCCCAAGGAGCACCGCATGGTTTGGCCATTCGCTAAGATCTGGCGAGATTCGATCCGAGGCTTTTCGTTTGGACATTCTGGGCCAGGTGGGTTTAGGGTCTGGCTTGGACGGATGGCCAGTTCGACTGGGATCGCGGCAGTCATGATGGGCTGTGCCCCAAGTCCAGATATCGTTGGATTCACTTACATTTCTGGAGAAGCAGACAGCGAAAATCGGCTGCTTACGATCTCTGTGGAGGGACCGATTCTGGGCAGTCCTCCGGATCAGGGAGGGTCACCCTTTGTGTTTTCGAGTTTGGGTGGGGTGACCTATGGCTACGAGGTTCAACAGGCTTTGGAAGAGATGATCGAGGAAGAGAGTGTCAAAGGGATCCTGCTGCGATTTGCAACGCCTGGAGGGACGATCTTCGGATCTCGCGCGATTTATGACGGGATTGAAGCCTATCAAGAAGCCACCCAGCGCCCTGTGATTATTCATATTGAAGGGGCCTCAGCATCGGGGGGAGTGATGGCGATGGTTGGAGCAGACGCGATTTATGCCGATTATGGCAGTGTGATCGGCAGCATTGGTGTGATCGGGGCTGTGTTTAACTATTACGATCAGCCCACAGCGTTTGATGGAGGATTATTGGGTGGTGGAGTCACTACTGAAAACGGGATTGAACAGTTTGTGATCACGGCAGGCCGATCCAAAGACTTTGGCAATCCATTTCGCCAACCCACCGACGAAGAACTGAACGTCGCCCAGCAAACCGTTGATCATGAATACACCCGATTTGTGGATCATGTAGCCCAAGCGCGTGGACTCGATCCCACCACCATCCGGGAAGATATGGGTGCATTGCTCTTTGATAATCAAACGGCTGAACAGTATCAACTGATCGATGGCACGTTAAACCGTCCTGATGCCATCAAGGATCTAGCGGGGCGAGCTGGAGTTGGCGAGGATTACCAACTTGTCCGGATCCAGGCTGAACCACCAAGCCTGCTGGGTACACTCTTGGGTCAAGCCCCTACTTCCCCACCTGTAACCTATGATTACATCCAACGCCAAGTATCTAGTGATCGCTGCCAAGCCAGTCAGCAAGCAGTCTTAGCCTATCACGGTGATCGACGCCAACTTTGTGACTCTTTGAACTCACCTCTAGGCCGCTAACTCCCCTATGCCTTCCCCCCGTAAACGTTTTGCTCAGCATTGGCTTAAGGATCCTCATGTCCATCAGGCCATTGTGCAAGCTTCTGGATTGCTGGATCCCAATCTGGATCCTAAGCCAACCATCCTGGAGATCGGCCCTGGAACGGGTCAACTGACTCAATATCTTCTCAACACAGGAGCAACGGTTCTCGCGGTAGAAATTGATCGAGATCTATGTCAACTGCTGCGGAATGCCTTTGCCGATCAGCCTCGATTCCACCTGATCGAAGGTGATTTTCTGAAAATGTCGCTACCTACATCAGCAAGCCTGATCGTTGCCAATATCCCTTACAACATTACCAGTCCGATCCTGGAAAAAGTTTTAGGAACTCCAGAGCATCCGATCACTCAGTTTGAACAGATCGTCTTGATGGTGCAAAAAGAGTTGGCCGATCGGATCACGGCGGTACCTGGCACTAAAGCGTATGGGGCCATGAGTGTTAGGGTTCAGTATTTGGCTGAGTGTGAGCTGATCGTGATCGTGCCTGCTAAAGCCTTTCAGCCTACGCCAAAGGTAGATTCTGCCGTGATCCGACTGCAGCCTCGACCGTGGAACCGTGCGCTCACCGATCCCCGTTGGTTCACGATTCTGGTGCAGCAGGGGTTTGCCACCCGTCGGAAGATGTTGGTGAATGCCTTGCAAAGTTTGGTGGCCAAAGATCAGGTGATCGAGGCC
>CAZONZ010000412.1:0-952 GCA_964581005.1 uncultured bacterium | reverse complement strand
CATTAGGGCTGGATCCGAATGCACGGGCGGAGCAATTGCGGGTGGATGACTGGATCGATCTGAGTCATGCGCTTGCACCCCATCGGCCCAAACCCAAGGCTCCAGCGAGGGAATCTATTGGCTTAGATCACGACTCCCCTGAGGTTGAGCTTTCTGATTTCGGAGTTGAAGGAGACCCACCACGAGAAGAACTCCCATCAACGCTCCTCCCAAGTGAGCGATCCGGTTGATTCCGTCCTGGATCCCGACCTGTTGCAATTCTTCAAAGACGCGAGCTAGGACAAATTGCCCCAGGATCACCACTTCAAGAATGTTGCGCCACTGCCACCGGAGCTTGCTCAATACACTAACCACAAATAAACCAAACACAGCTCCCGAAGCTCCCAGAGACACAATGGATCCCGGTTGCAGGATCACGCTGAAGAGGTTCGCGCCCAAGCCTGTGATCAAATATGCTCCGATTAACCCCAGAGTCCCTTCGGATTCTTCAATGATCCGGCCAAAGATATAGAGGAAGAACAGGTTGCCGGAGAGATGCGCCCAGTTAGCGTGGGCAAAGGTGGAGGTGATGAATTGATACCAGTGGGGGTGATTGTGGTTGAGATAGAGAAAACCGAGATCCAATCGCAGGACATGATCTAGCACAAAGATGATCACATTGATGACGATCAGGCCAAAAACACCGTTGTAGAGTTGGGTTGGCTGGGAGGAAGGTTGTTGGAAACGATCGAGCATGAGTGGTTGAGGGAGTGAGGTCATCAGCCCTATTATGGCGCGGATCGTGAGAGTTGCTCTTTTCAGCACTAGGTTCGATCCCCATCCAATCGTCAGATCCTAAAGCTATTTCCCAAAAACATCATCCCTATCCCTTAAGTTTGATCAGTTATTGTTCCAATCGGCTGCAAGATCGTTCCGACCGACTGCAAGATCGTTCCAATGGGCTGCAAGATCG
>CAZONZ010000411.1:0-3896 GCA_964581005.1 uncultured bacterium | reverse complement strand
CTCAGGACTGGCAGACTGGGAATCCCCGCGCCTTTAGGCCGGGGAGGATGTCAATAATTACCCAATGATCCGATCAAGATGATTGGGATAGTCGTTTCAGCATTCGTTCTGCTTTCCGGGCAAGATGAGCGTTGTTGCGATAGTGAAATTGAGGTCCGCCCCGCAGTCCATGCAGCATCGTTTCCAGATGGATCCGAGCGACTTCCGTCTCACCTTTTTCAAGCGCTAATTCAGCAATCGTGATGCGGGCTTCAGGGTTGGTCCAACGCTTCACATGCTGTTCGAGATGGGCTCGTGCGGCATCCACCTCACCCGCTCCCAGCAACGCTTGCCCATAGGCCGCAGAAGCATCCCCATATTTGAAATCAGGATTGTGATCGATCAACGCTTTCAGATGGGTTTTAGCCTCTTCAAACTGCTTGCGATCGAGGGCGACTTGACCCGCTCCCCAGAGAGCCTGTTGATTGGAAGGACTTTTCTCTAACGCCGTCTGAAAGGATTGTCTGGCCTCCTCCTTCATCCCCATTTCTAACTGCAAATTGCCCAGTTCAACATATTGATGATCCTTGCCAATATTGCGGGCCGCTGCTTCCGCGTTCCAAAGGTCTTGTTTCCGTGTGTAACGCCCCATATTAACTGGGATCAAGCGAGGATTTCGAGGCAAATAGCGCAGGATAAAGTAAGCGAGGGCAGCAGGAGCATTAAAGAAAAGGATCACTAAACCCCATAAGGTTTTATCCACTTCATTCCGGAGACAATCTACCAGCATCCAGATCCAGAATGCTGTACTGACCAGGAAGAAAAAATAGGAGAATGTCATCGATCGATCCCGACGCAGAGGACATTGCCACAACACTCACCCCAAGTGTACCGGAAAGTTTGGGATTCGCAGGATCTTCTAACGCTCATAAGCACCAATGTCACACTCTGATCCTTGGGGACGGGTTACCCCACGCTGATCAGTAGGCGGGCAATTACTTCCAGCATCGATCGCGGGACTCCCATTTGGGATCGCCATCGTCTGGGTCAGTCCACCATTATCCGCCAGAGGTTCTAGCAGAGGATCAGCCGTCAGGATCCCAGGGGTGATGTCGGCACAACTGTTGCCATTGTTGGGGAATTGAATATTGTTGCTACCCCGCAGGTTACAAGTGGTGTGTTGCTCAATCCCCCAGTCATTCGCCCCATTATCCGAGACGTTATTGAAGAAGATCGTGTTAAATACATCCGCATTGCTCCCTGTGATCGCTCCTCCCACCCAGGTTGCATAGTTCTCAGCAAAAGTGACATTACGGATCGTTGCCAGCGTGTTATCACTCAGCATCAGAGCACCCCCCAAGCCTCCTTCAAACGATTCCGAGGTGGGAAGTAGAGTGGTCCGATTGTCCAAGAAGGTGGTGTTGGTGATCGTGATCGGAGAATTGCGGACCCGAATCGCTCCACCCCGATCCACAGCCCGATTGTTGCTGAAGGTGCTCCCCGAAATGAACATGCCTTGGGTCACCTCATTGCTTTGGCGCTCGATCGCTCCTCCATTCCCCGGTTCACCCATGGGCAGTCCCACCGATTGGTTGGAGATGAAGGAGGTGTGTTCAACGATCATTTCAGCATCGCCTCCGGTGAAGAGGTAAATTCCGCCTCCAGCTGCTCGTGCGGTATTGTTCTCAAACAGACTGTCACGGATCAGATAGGTGCCGCCTCCCTCTCCAGGCAAGCTCAGCCGATCCGTATACAATGCTCCACCGTATCCACGCAGAAAGTCATTGGGACCGCCAACATCAAACTCAGCTTCGAGCAGATCATTTTCAAGGAAGCAGGTTCGCTCCACGGTGACATTGGCCTGAATGATGAAGATCGCTCCCCCGTTAATACCGCGATTATTGCTAAATAGGCTGTCTCGAACGATCAATGGATTGGAGCCAACGTAAGTGATCGCGCCTCCAGCCAGCTCAAGATTATTTTGGGTGGCATCATTCTCGACAAAACGGCTGTTCAAGACGGTCAACGATCCATCTCGATCACTCAAAATCGCGCCACCCCCATCAGGAGCGACATTATTCGCAAAGATCACATGTTCAACAGTCAGCTCCGATCGAAAATCCGTAGCAATGGCTCCACCCCTGAGGGTATCGCTGTTGGGAGCGGGGGTTGTGGCCCGACCGTTGGCGATCGTCAGATTCCGGATCGTCAGACTACTGGGGCTAACTTCAGCAAAATCCGTCACAAAAATCCGGTTTTGGTCATTGCCGCTGAGGGTCAATTGATCAGGGCCGGGACCATCGATCGTTAACGTGAGCCCAGCAGGAACTTGAATCTCTCCATTGATCACAATCGTTTGCGGGCTACTGAAGATCTCAGCATCAAAGCCGATGATTTGACCATTGCTGGCGTTGAGAATCAGGTCACGCAGGGATCCAGGTCCATCATTAGCGGTTGTCGTCACCAACAGGTCTGGAGTCAGCGGAACCGGATTGGCACCATGAGCTACAGGGCAGTCTGCAACTGGAGGTGGGGCAGTCGGAATTGGGGTGGGTTCAGGCGATCCTGTGGGTGTCGGGGTTGGAGGGACAGGGGAGGGTAGAGAACAATCTGCAGGGATCTCATCAACTTCCGGGGTCAGTTGGAGGATTTGATCAATATAGTTCAGCAGTTCGGATCTCTCGGTTCTCTCGTTCAGGGCATATAAGATCGCAGCATCAGTAGGTGTAGCGCGAGTTCCGTTACAGTCAAATTCAGTATCTTGAATCAGAGTGTCACGATTGGCGATGTAGTCGGGGGAAAGATCAATCTCCAGAGAAGGGGGCAGAACCGCCTCAACAAAAGCTTCAACATTCCCCTCAGCAACACCATTGGCAAGAGCAAAGGCGATTGCTACATCTTCGATCCGGACTTCCTCAGGATTTTCGTCGTAATAGGCTGAGATCTGTTGGGGAGAATTGTTCAGATGGAGAGCTGAGGGAGAGGAGCTAGACGAGGAGCAGGCGGCGAGGGTCATGATCCCCAAACCGATCAGGCTCGTGTAGAGATGGGGGAAGATCAAGCGATCGTGAGTCAGCATATATCGTTAAGAGGGAGAGAGATTTCGCCATAGTCTGTCTAAGCCTAAAATACCCCGATCTTCTCCCAGTTATCAGAGAACGGATCCAACATCTCCAGTCTCACCAAATCCGAATGGATCATCCCCGCTTCAAAATGGATCATCCCCATTTCGGAATCGATCATCCCCGCTTCGGAATCGATCATCCCCGCTTCGGCATGATGGCCTTGATCCCACAGCTTAAGGGAGAATATCCAAATAGGATTAGCCTTCTAATCTTCTGCTCGAATACCCTGTTGAGGATTCAAGCTGCGGTGACTCGCCAACCCCATGATCAATTTGCGAAAAACTTCCTCAGTGAATTCCTCAATCCCTGGGGAAATGTGCAGGTCAGTCGAGAAGTGAGTGATGAACCTCGCTGGATCGATCTCTACTTTGAACCCGATCCCCAGCAGGATCCTTCTCCGTTGGGTTTGTTAGGTCGGATGGCCCAAACACCTTGTTTACTGGAACCGTATCGTACCCCCGTCACTGATGCCCAGATCCGTGCCTGTTTGCTGAAAGGCTTGATGGTGAGAGCACAGCAGGAGCGGGACAACTCCGAGGGAGAGCCTTCCAAACTTTGGATCCTGACCCCAACGGCCTCCCAAAAACTACTCGCTCGCTTCCGGGCTCAGCCAGAGGAGGGGTGGCCTCAAGGGATCTATCATTTGGCAACGGGTTTGCTGGGTGTCATCGTGGTGATCCATCAACTCCCGAAAATTCGAGACACGTTGTGGCTGAGGTTGTTGGGTCGGGGACGGGTGCAGCACCAAGCGATCCAAGAGGTCTTAGAAATGAAGGTGGATGATCTGGAGCG
>CAZONZ010000410.1:0-3910 GCA_964581005.1 uncultured bacterium | reverse complement strand
GCAAATATTCCCCGCAACCAGAGAGGAGCAATAAACGTGGTCATGATCACCATGATGATGATGCTGACATCCAGCGAATCCGACAATACCCCGCTAGCTGATCCCACTCCAGCAAACACCAAACCCACTTCGCCACGAGGGATCATACCCACCCCAATGGCATAACGATTGATCTTCGGACTCACTTGATCTTGACCTGCGGGTAATCCCCAAACTCCTAATCCAGCAGCTAACTTACCCACAATCGCGACAACGATCAAAAAGGCCGCAATGATCAAGCCTTCTCGATTAGCAGGAGTAGACGGATTCAGGACAGCAAGGTTAGTTTTTGCACCCACACAGACGAAAAAGATCGGGACAAAAAAGTCTGAAATAGGTTGCATCTTGTCTTCTAATTCAGACCGCTTTTCCGTTTCACCCAGGATCAAGCCCGCAGCAAATGCCCCTAAGATCGCCTCTAGCTGAATCACCTGAGCGACATAAGCTAGCGCAAAACAAACGATCAGAGAAGGGATCAGAGGGTTTCCGCGAGCCCGCAATCGATCAACTAAGCCAATAAAGTAGGGGCTTAACAATCGCCCTAAAACAATGGCCCCAATCAAAAAGACGACAGCACTAATCACGATCACGCCAATATCAGCAACATTCACTTCCCCTGTTTTGGCTAGACCCGCCACTACCGCCAGGATCACAATCCCTAAAATGTCATCCAGAACCGCAGCCCCAATGATCACCTGCCCTTCTGGAGACGAAAGCTTCTGTAATTCAGCCAAAACTCGCGCCGTAATCCCAATACTTGTGGCTGTCAAGGCTGCTCCCGCAAAGACTGCCGGGATCACTGGCACATGAAATAGATAAATGAGTCCTACAGTTCCTAGCATGAAGGGCACAACGACCCCGATCACGGCCACTGCTGCTGCCTGTGGACCCACTCTCAATAACTCTCCTAGATCCGACTCCAGCCCAATCTCAAACAGCAAAATGATCACACCAATTTCCGACAGGACATCAATGATCTCACTTTGATTGGCAAAGACTTCAGCAACCGCCGCCGATCCCAACCCGGCAGTCGTCTGCATGATGGCCATCAGTTGCGAAGATTGGGCTAAAGTGACTAACTCAGATCCACCAACATGAGACTCGTTAAACACCAACAAACTCAAAACTGAGGATCCCACCAACACCCCACCGATCAGCTCACCCAATACCGCTGGAAATCCAAAACGCAGGGCAACCTCACCACTGACTCGACTGGCAACATGAATCATCACCAACGCCAAGATCACCGCAATGAGAATGAAGCTGCCTAAGTTCTCAATAGGCTCAGCCGATTCAGCCCCAGGGATCGATGAGATCGTTTCTGTTACATCCGTTACCGTTGATGCAACAACTGCAAGCGAAGCTGCAAGAGGGGAAGGGAATAGCGACACACTCAACAAGTTCTAGCCTCAAGTAGCGTACAGTGGACGAGTTAGCTAGAAAGCACCCTAACTTTGTTAGAGCCAGAATGCAACCGACAAATCGACAGATCGCTCCCTCGCCAACATGCAACCAACCCATCGGTAGATCACTTCTTTAGATCATTCTTTAGATCATTTCTTGGATCGATCTCTGCTTGGAACCCCTAAGACCCTCTTGAGAGACCCACTGGATCGTACATCCACAACGGTAAGCCGGAACTGGAGAGATCAAACTGGATGCGCCCCAACGTCGCCCCCCCTGGGATCAACCGAGCTAGTGCGGTCCGCTTCGGCATCACCTCAATCACTTTGGTATCCGCTGGCAACCCAGCCAACTCAGCCGCCCAGATCCGAGCATCCTCTTCTGTCCCTAATCGATCGACAACCCCCAAGGCCAACGCCTGCTCACCACTAAAGATCCGGCCATCTGCAAACCTCCGCACCGTTGCGTCATTCAGCTGACGAGCAGTTGCCACTGTTTGGACAAATTGGCTATAGGTCACATCGATCAACTCTTGCAAAATCTGTCGCTCTTCCTCCGTTAAATCCCGATCAAACGAAAGAATATCCTTGTAAGGGCCAGACTTGATCACTTTGAACGAGACCCCAACCTTTTCCAACAGTCGCTCCAGGTTGTTACTCCGAATGATCACCCCAATGCTGCCCGTGATCGTGCCGGGGTTGGCCATCACCTTCTGGGCTCCCATGGCAATGTAGATCCCACCTGAAGCTGCGATATTGCCAAAGCTGGCGATGATCTGAACTCCTTTCGACTGCAAGCGTTTTAGAGCCTGGTAGATCTCTTGAGAGTCCCCCACCGTCCCCCCTGGGCTATCGATCCGGAGTAACAGAGCCGGTAGCTTCAGATCTTCAACCTTCTGCAAGCCTTTAAGCACTCGTTCCCGCATGGAGCTATCGATCACACCATTGACCTCGATCTTGGCGATGCGACGACCCAGCAGGCTAACAATCCATTTTTTGAGCATAGATGATATGAAGGATCCAACTTTTGTAAATCAATACCACACTATCCAACCCGATCCATTCCACACAAATCCTTCCACCCGAATGGCCCAGCCACGACCCATTAGTGCCTGACAGCCCGCTTAATCAACATAATGCATATGCTCACGCTCTGGATCAAAGCCTTCCGGGAAGCGAGTCTTGGCATTGTATTTAGCCGATCGCATTTGGCTGCCTAAACTGACCCCGCCCAGGATCGATCCCACCAGATTCGTCCCCCGCAGATCGGCTTCACTTAAATCCGTCTCAGTCAACTCAACCCCAGTCAGATCAGCGTCTTGAAGGTTGGTATTCCAAAGATTGGCTCCACCCAACCGAGCTCCCTTCAGGGTTGCCCCCTTGAGGCTGGCCGCTCGCAAGTTCGCACCCCACAGCTTGACATCACAGAGAGTCGCCTCATCTAAAACCGCCTGTTGCAGATCAGCTCCACTCAAATTCGCGGAATCCAGAATCGCCTGGTTCAAGATTGCTCCTCTCAACACGGCTTGCCAGAGATTGGCTTGCGAGAGATTGACCTGGGTCAAATTGGCTTTGGTCAGATAGGTGCCGCGTAGCATCGAGCGGCTAAGGTTACTCCCAGATAGATCCGCCCAGCCTAGATTGGTCCCATTCAGGTTCGATCCAGATAGATCAACTCCCTTCAAGCGAACTTTCCATAGACTGGCACTATTCAGGTGAGCTCCCTGAAATTGTCGTTCTCCATGTCCGTATTGATACAGGAGATCTGCTGAGCTGGAAACAAAAAGGGCCATTGGATGGATTAGAGAATCACGTCATGGTCAAGTTTGTCAACACCAATTGAAGTCTAAGCCTGTGCTGATCAATTATACCCGGAATTAATTATTTCAGCTTCAGAATCTTGTCTCACAGCGAGCACTTAAGCATCGATCTTCACGGATGGATCGGATTCGATCTAAACCTGAAGTCTATTGAACCCAGTCGATTCATCTGACCCCGTCGATCCGAACCCGTGGAGCTGAACTTGGTGATCCCAGCTCACGGCTCTGGACCCACGGGAACCCACTGATCTCAACGTACTGATCCCAACAGATTAAACGTGACTCGAACGATCAGAAGCTCAGACGTTAGCAGCGTTCAAGCCAATAGCGATAGATCGGCAGTTGCTGTTGTTGACAGAGGCGCTCTCGATCCGTAGGGATCCCAAGTGGATTGTAAAGGATCATGCCGCCTGTGGGATTGCAAAATTGGGGATGCTCACAAAAGCGCTCCGCCATTTCGATCGCCACCGCTTCGATATCCGACTGCAGAAAGACTGTAGCTCCCTCTGGCAAGAGTTCCGCGAGATGGGCAACCAGTTGGGGTTGTACAACCCGCCGTTTATGGTGCCTCTGCTTGAACCATGGATCCGGAAACTGGATCGAGACTCGCTGCACATCGCCCGGACTAAATAAATAGGGCAACGTCAC
>CAZONZ010000409.1:0-3910 GCA_964581005.1 uncultured bacterium | reverse complement strand
ATATGCTCCTCGACCCCTAATGACTTATCGCTCCCCGAACCCCTCAAAGGTTAAGAAAATAGGGGCTTGAGGGTGCGTTGTGGATCTATAGCGATCTAATGCAGCGATCGAACCAATCAAGGTGTACATCCATTGTCACAGAATACTAGAGATCCCCCTGGACTTCTTATGAAACAAAGGTTAAAGGTTAAATGATCCATTGATAACAAAACTGAATCTGGAAAGTCATCGATCTCGTGGAGCCAGCGCTTAGTTTCATTATCCCATTTAACTCTGTCATGAACGGATCCGTCGATACATCTGATCATCAGCGATCGTGCGCTCTGTTTTTAAGTCAGCGAATCTGCGTTGGATCATGACATCAAAGGGGAGCTCTGATCGCTTCTGCTATGCTGGTAACGTTCCAGGATAATGTGCTCTACCTAAGGACGTTTAAGGATGGTTCAAGCTTCGACTGGATCGTTGACATTGGAAGCGTTTCTGCAGATGCCGGAAACAAAGCCTGCTAGTGAGTTTATTAACGGCAATAGTATTCAAAAACCTATGCCTCAGGGAGAACACAGCGCCATTCAGACCGAGCTTGCCGCTGCAATTAATCAGATCCTACGGCCTCAAAAGATCGCACGAGCCTTTAGCGAGCTCCGATGTACCTTTGGTGGACGGTCTACTATTCCGGATATTTCGGTATTTCAATGGGCACGAATTCCCCGTCAATCCAATGGACGAGTTGCGAATCATGTTTTGATTGCACCCGACTGGACGATCGAGATCCTGTCCCCCGATCAAAGCCAAACTCAGGTGACAAAAAATATTTTGCATTGCCTCCAGAATGGAACTCAATTGGGCTGGCTGATTGATCCAGGTGAACAGTCTGTGCTTGCCTACTTCCCCCACCAAACAACTATGATCTGCGATCAGGCTGAGAATCAACTTCCAGTTCCTGAGTTTGCTCAAGAGGTGAAGCTGACTGTGGAACATTTGTTTAGCTGGCTGATCGATTAAGATGAGCCTTTTGGGGATTACCGTTTATCACGCTTTCGATCCTTGAGATCACGTCCAGTTAGCCTTGGGAGGATCGCCAGGATCCTTAGAGTATTGGGTTTTTACATCTGCTCACAAGTCAACTCTTACCCTCCAATTTCAGAGAGTTCTAACCATCGTTCTGTCCCTTGTTCAATGGCCTGTTCTAGTTCAGCTAACTGTTTGGTTAACGCCTCTAACTTCGTGTATCCTGAAGGAGGATTATGGTAAAGCTGTTGCTCGATCTCTGCTTTTTCTGCTTCGAGCTTAGGGATCTGGGCTTCTAGAGATTCCAATTCTCGCTTCTCCTTATAAGAAAGTTTTCGAGATTTACTGGGGGGTGGTGAGGAGGATCGGTTAGACTCATTAGCCGAGGAAGATGAGGATGATCTCGACTCAGGAGCTGTTGATTTGTATTTATCTTTGCTCTCCTTTGTTTTGTCTAGATCTTGCTGTTGAGCCTCTTCAGCTCGCTTAAAATCTAAATAGATTGAGTAATTCCCAGGGTACTGACGCAGGATCCCCTCTCCCTCAAAGGCAAAGATCCGATCCACCGTTCGATCCAAAAAATAGCGATCGTGAGAGACCGTGATCACACATCCATTAAAGTCTTCCAAATAATCTTCTAAAACGGACAGTGTTTGCACATCTAGATCATTAGTTGGCTCATCCAGGATCAGCACATTGGGAGCCCCCATCAACACTCGCAGCAAAAATAATCGCCTTTTTTCTCCTCCTGATAACTTATGCAACGGTGTATATTGTTGATTCCCTGGAAACAAGAATCGCTCTAGCATCTGGGACGCACTGATCTGAGATCCATCCGCTGTTTTGACAAACTCTCCTTCTTCTTTGAGATAATCGATCACCCGTTGATCTTGATTCACCGCTTCGATCAAAGCCTCAGAATACTGATCAAAGTAGCCAATATAGATCGTACTTCCGATCTCTACAAGACCTGAATCAGGCTCAACTTTCCCTGTGATCATATTCACCAATGTTGACTTGCCAACTCCATTTCCCCCAATGATACCGACCCGATCATCAGCAGAAAATTCATAGGTGAAATTGCGAATCAGGACTCGATCATCATAGCCCTTTGAAACATTATGAAGCTCAATCACACGCTTACCAATCCGACGAGTGGGTGTAGAGATCTCGACTTTACCGACAGATTCTTTGAACTCACGTTCTTCCATGTCCTTAATCCGATCAATGCGAGCCCGCTGTTTCGTGCTTCGAGCTTTTGGACCTTGCTTCAGCCATTCATATTCCCGCCTTAGGATCCCTTGATGTTTGCGCTGGCTACTCGCTGTGATAGCTTCTGATTCGGCTTTCTTCTCCAAAAAATACGAATAATTGCCGTCGTAAGTGAATAGATCTCCCCGATCGATTTCTAAAATTCGGGTTGTGACCTGATCCAAAAAGTAGCGATCGTGAGTGACCAGCAGCAGAGCTCCCCGAAAGCGCTTGAGATAGTCCTGCAGCCATTCCACCGACAGGGCATCTAAGTGGTTGGTTGGCTCATCCATCAGTAACACTTCCGGATCAGACATCAAGGCAGTTGCTAACGCCACCCGTTTACGGTAGCCACCTGAGAGGTTGCCCACCCGCTGATCAAAGTCTGAAATACCTAGTTTCGATAAGATAATTTTGGCCTTCGTTTCCAGATCCCAAGCTCCCGTGGCCTCCATCTGTTCTGTGGTCCGCGCAAATCGTGCCATCAAAGCATCTAGATCCGGCCCTGTGGTTTGGGCAATCCGCCGCGAGAGATCTTCATAGTCCCGAACCAGCTGCATAGCTTGAGGACTATCGGAAAAGACCTGTTCCAACACGGTAAAATCTTCGTTAATATCAGGCTGTTGAGGAAGATAGGCGATCCGAACATTGGGATTAACTAACCGTTGACCGCCATCAATCGGCTCTAACCCAGCGATCATTTTCAGCAAGGTTGATTTCCCCGATCCATTGGTCCCAATCAGCCCAACCTTATCTTCAGGGCTAAGACTGAAACTCGCCTCATGGAGGATCGGTTTAATCCCAAAATCCTTGCGAACCGCTTGCAACGTGAAGATGCTCATAGAACCCCAATCAGGTCAACTAACAGAATAGATGATCAAATCTAGCAGCTTGACGATCCTCATCAATGCAACACGCCCCCATTCCTCTGTGGAATGCTCAGATGACTCAGATCCTAGGCGAGTGTTGGCCACAAAAGCGAGATCTTAGTGTTTGTGGGGATATGGCGATCACTCCAATTCTTAGGTTACACTATTAAAGCTTGAGGCACAGTAGCTCAGTGGTAGAGCAGGGGACTCATAAGCCCTTGGTCGCGTGTTCAAATCACGCCTGTGCCATAAACGTAAAATCAGATAAAATGGGCTCAGGGCAAGGATCTGGGCCTTCTTCATCTTTGCAGCTCTGTCACCCGATGTGGACAGAAAGGGACTAAAAAGGGCTGGATCGGACCCCCATTTTAGGTAAGCCTGTAGGTAAGGATGGGTGGGCATGATTGACGGCGAAGGTCTGGATAAAGTGACGCGGGAACGACTGGCCCAGGCCAACGGGCGACTCAAGGCAGGGAATGTAGGGATCCTCATCCGGCATCGGGGGCTGAAGCTTTACCTGAGGGGAATGCTGCCGCCTAAGCCTGGATCCACGAAAGACAAACCTCATCAGCAAGAGATCGCTACAGGTTATCGGGCCAATCCAGCCGGAATCAGTGCTGCAGAGAAGGAAGCGCGTCGGGTGGGCTCTCTTTTGGAGGGTAAGGAGTTCTCCTGGTTGCCTTACCTCAAGAAGTATCAATTGCCAGAGTTGCCAGCAGATATTGATGAGCCACCCCAGATCTCGACTCTGGAGCTGTGGGACAAGTATGTGGTCTACAAGA
>CAZONZ010000408.1:0-3913 GCA_964581005.1 uncultured bacterium | reverse complement strand
TTTGATTGGCAGCGAGCCAGCCAGTGGACAGCTCAACTGCTCGGCGATCTACTCCATAAACCTCTCGATCCAGGTTGCTTTTGGAATATCAATCTGCCCCACTTGCCTCCCGATCAGCCCGATCCTGAAGTTGTTTTTTGCGCGGTTTGCTCTCAACCTCTACCGATTGCCTACCAGATTGAAGGTGATCAATTTCGCTACATAGGTCGATATGATGATCGGCGGCGGGATCCAGAGTCCGATACTGAGATTTGCCTTTCCGGTCGGATTGCCGTTAGTTTGATCTGCCTCTAGCCTTATGGATCTGGGGTAGATTGCTTATGAAAACTAGCTATCGGGATGAGATCCGGGTCACATGGGGGGATTCGATGCGCTCAAACACCCACACCTGAAAGCTGTTTCACTCCTGGAAGCATGTCACAATGAGTGAAGCTACAACCCTCTGAGGGTATTTAGGGTCGCGTCTGGATCCTAATCAGAGTTTTGTAAGTTGGATGAGATCTGGAGAGGCTATGAAGGAACTGCTGTACCGCGAAATTCCCACCCCTGATCAAGCTGCCGTTGTAGCTTGGTTGCAGCAGCTGGATCTGAAGCCCACGTTAGGATCGTCCCACCCTACTCCCAATGGACTCCGAATTGAGGCTGATCCGCACCGCATCGTGATTTTTACCTGGTCTCTCCAAAATACAACCTACCTCAAAGTTATTCAGTCTTCTGATCAGCCGTTCCCTCAGCAACAACGCTGGTTAGATCACCTCTGTCAGCAGATCCAATCTCACTATCCGCCTCGCTACCCTGACCTTCCAGCGATCAATCTCGCTCATGATTCGATCTTTACAGCCTTAGAGCCCTACTATCCTCTCACCGTCCACTATTTTCAACGGATCCCTCAGGGAGAAACTGATCTGCAGCGTGTCTATTGGTGGGAAAAACGGTGGCGACAGGAAGTTCAAACAGGTCGAATCCAAGCAGGTGAACCCGCTCTCCTCCAACAGGATCCTCCAGCCGCAGCCGATTCTGTCTCTGATCCAACATGGGATCTAGTTGTTGTGGGTGGAGCCTTGGGAGCAATCTATGCAGCAGCAATGGCTCAATTGGGCTATGCCGTTGCCTTGGTCGAGCGCTTACCATTTGGCCGGATGAATCGAGAGTGGAATATTTCTCGCCGCGAGATCCAAACGTTGGTTGATCTTGGCTTATTCAGTTCCTCTGAGATCGAAAGCTTGATCCTGCGTGAATATCGAGATGGCTTCAATAAGTTTTTCGATGGAAATAGCCCGATCAAAGCCCCGATCTTACATACACCGACAGTCTTGAATCTGGCGATCGATGCCGAAAGGTTGCTGCATATGTGTGGGGAGAAGCTAACCTCAGCAGGAGGCGCGATCCTGGATCGAACCGAGTTTCAGCAAGCCTTTATCACCACCGATACCATCACGATCAAACTCCAGCACCGCGACTCTCAAGATGTTTCTTATCTGAGATCTCGGTTATTGGTCGATGCAATGGGAACAGCTTCCCCAGTAACCCAACAATTAAATCACTACCGTGCCTTCGATAGTGTTTGTCCTACAGTTGGAGCTACCATCCGCAGCGGCTTTGATCCAGGCGTTTGGGACAGCTCACTTGGAGATATTTTGGCTAGTCATGGAGATATTAGTCGAGGCCGACAGCTGATCTGGGAGCTGTTTCCAGGGCCAAACCAGGAGTTAACATTCTACTTGTTTCACTACCACGAAGTTCATCCCGATAATCCAGGATCATTGTTAGAAATGTACGAGGATTTCTTTACGATTTTGCCGGAGTATCGGCGGTGTGATGTGGATCGGTTGGAGTGGAAAAAAGCAACGTTTGGCTATATTCCAGGGCGATTTGGGCCTCGATCTAAAGCTGTTCAACCCTTGGCTTATGATCGTGTCCTGACGATCGGGGATGCTGCAGCAATGCAATCACCTCTCAGTTTTACCGGATTTGGATCCCTGGTTCGGAATGCACCCCGACTTGCGGAGTTAACTGATGTAGCCCTGCGACACGATCTGCTTAAGGCTCAGGATCTGCAGCGGGTTCGCGCGTTCCAAGATAATTCGGCTGTAACCTGGCTATTTTCGCGTGGCATGATGGTACCCACGGGCCGAACCTTGCCTCCAGCCCAGATCAACACTATCTTGAACAGCTTTTTCGGGATCCTGGCTGCAGAACCACCGGAAGTTGCCGATGCCTTTATTAAGGATCGAGCGGGCTGGTGGGATTTCACCCGCATGGCGTTACGGACAGCCCGACAAAATCCTCGGCTATTGGTCTGGATCTGGCAAGTTGTGGGATTCGCTGGATTTCGGGCCTGGTTCCCCCACTATTTACGCTATACGGGAGCAGCGTTGATCTCATTCCTCTGCTGGAGCTGGGTACCCGGATGGATCCGATCCTGGCAATCCCGACTAGAAGGGTGGAATCCTCGTCTCTGGCACACGCTTCTCAGCTGGAGCTATAGCTTAACTTACGGGCATGGTCACCCTCAGATCGAGTTTCGGATCCCTGTGACATCCCGGAGCTCCAGCCCTGATCACGTAGATCCCCAAGCGTCCTCAGCCTCTTCTGATCCCAACCATCAGCAGCAGGGATCTGACGAATCTGAAGTTGAACTGGGATCTCGTGCCAATGCTTAGATGCTCTTGGGGCCGATAGCCTATCATCAGCCCAACATTGATCACGGCGAACCGAGTCACTCCACCTCTTAGGGGGCTTCACCCAACAGACTTCGAACCAAGAAGTCCAGAGCCTCGTCATCTAAAGTTTCATCCCCCCACGCAACGCCATCGGGGGTACGGTGCATCAGCTTTCCACCAACGACTTCGGGAAGTTGATCAATAAAGTCGTCATAGGTTTCACACGGCTCGAACTCATACTGCTCTGGATCGGAGAGCCAAGTGCTGATCCAATGGGCCACGTTCTCCGTTTTGTAATTTTTGTAAAGGCGAGTGAACGGCATGGGCATCTCATCTGTTTAACGAAGGGTTAGCAGATCGGTAATTGTAGCATCTTGGGGAGGAGTCTCAGGAGGCCATCCTTGCCAAATTTGCCAAAAAGTAGAATGAGGCAAACGGTTTCACCACCGAACAGCGTTGGCAATACCATGATCACACTTCTCACAGACTTTGGGACCACCGATCCTTACGTAGGAATCATGAAAGGGGTGATCACTCAGATCCATCCTCACGTTCCCATTGTTGATCTCACGCATGGGATCCCACCTCAGGACATCGCGGCGGCTCGGTTTTGCTTACGGAGTGCCTATCGTCACTTTCCCAAAGGATCCGTGCATGTTGCAGTCGTTGATCCAGGAGTGGGAAGTCAGCGGCGGGCAGTAGCAATCCAGATCGAGGAAGGATGGCTGGTGGGGCCGGATAATGGACTGTTTGGGGGAGTCTTGCAAACTTCTGCTGTGCTAGCCGCTGTTGAACTGACGAATTCTCGCTATTGGTATACGGATCAACCCAGCCGAACATTTCATGGCCGCGATCTATTTGCACCTGTCGGAGCGTATCTGGCTAAAGGGGTTGGGCTGAGTGTGTTGGGAACTTCGATCTCGATCGAGAGCTTGATCGATTTGCCGATCCCTGGTTGGACGAAGACGGATGCAGGCTTCTGCGGATCAATTCAGTACATTGACCATTTTGGCAATTTGGTCACAACGATCCCTGCTGATTGTGTTCAAAACCATCGCTGGAAGATCAAGATCCCTCAAGCATCAGCCGACTCCCTGGAAATCCCTGGTTGTCTAACCTTTAGTGATCAACAACGGGGAGAGTGGGTTGCTTTGATCGGAAGCGACGGTTGGGTTGAGATCGGGATCAATCAGGGGAATGCTCAAGCCCAACTGAATCTGAGCTACGGGGATCCTGTTGCAGTGATCTTA
>CAZONZ010000407.1:0-3913 GCA_964581005.1 uncultured bacterium | reverse complement strand
TGCCTAATCCTGGGGGCAGTGCCTGTGGACTGATCTTGCAGCCACGATCGAATGTAACCCTGATGACCTTTCCAGGAGTCCCCAGAGAAATGCATGGGATGTGGGAGCAAACATCGGTTCCCTATTTGCACGATCACGGCTGGGTAAAGCAGATCTTTCATAGCCGCGTCTTGCGCTACTGGGGGATCCCAGAGTCCAATCTGGCGGAACGGGTGGGATCCTTGATGGATAATCTCAATCCTACAGTGGCTCCGTATGCCAGCCGGGGAGAGGTGCGACTGCGGGTGACGGCACGGGCGAGTACCCAATCAGAAGCAGAGGCTCTGATCGAACCCGTTGCTCAGCAGTTGATGGCGCTGGCTGGGGATCACTATTTCGGGAGTGATGACGATACCTTGGCCTCGGTGGTGGGGAAGCGGTTGATCGATCGTGGGCACACTCTAGCCGTTGCAGAATCCTGTACAGGGGGATTGGTGGGGGAACGGATCACATTGGTTCCTGGCAGTTCTCGGTATTTTCAAGGGGGCGTGATCGCCTATGATAATGCGGTGAAGGCGTCACTGTTGCAAGTGAGTGCTACGGATCTGGAAACTTATGGGGCGGTGAGTGAGCCTGTGGCAAAACAGATGGCGCTGGGGGTTCAAGCCTTATTAAAAACCGATTGGGCCTTGAGCATCACTGGGATCGCAGGGCCGGATGGAGGGACTGACACGAAACCTGTAGGGCTTGTGTTTATTGGCTTAGCAGATCCGTTGGGAGTAGCGACGGTGACGAAGCATCAATTTGGGTACTTGCGGGGTCGGGATGGGGTGCGCTGGTTTAGTGCCCAGACCGCTTTGGATCGCTTACGACGAGCCCTTTCAGCTTCTTGATCCACCGGACCCTGATCACCCCGTAAAACGATCTGTCGTAAGATGAATCAGGTATACACGAAGAAACTAGTACTTGGGAAGTCATTCCACTAACTAATTATAAGGAGCACCAGATTTTGGGAAAAGTAAATACTTGGGAAGGGGACTGTAAGTTACAATCTTGGGTCAACGATAACAAAATCGAATATATTTTATGTCGTACTCAGGGTGATTATACAGAATGGATGATTTGGTTCCTGTCTTCCATGACCATCGGCGAGACATATAATTTTCCAGTAAGAACTAAGTGTAGTCGTAGTAGTAAGACATACAGGAGCAAGGTCTATAGAGAAACGAAAAAATCAACAATTTGCATAACCTTGGGATTGACGATTGGATCATTTAGATCTATAAGATCAGAGACTAACAATAGCAATAGCTAAATGACATGTAATCCCAGGTCAGGAAGGGAGTATAGTCAAGTTCCTGATCATTAATGCTAGAAGGAACGAACCGTTTTGAATACCCGGAATGTTAGTGACTTATCAACTGCTGGGGTCAGTGGATCTCCAAAATTTTAGAATCACAAAGCTGGCTACGGATCCTAATCTGAAGGATCTGACTATCCCACAAGAGCTTGAGGAGATCTACTACTCTTCCTCAAACAAAGCCCCTTTCTCCTGAAACTCACGCCGCATTCGTGGTGAGATCCCAGAGTTATTGCCAAACTTGGCCTGTGTAAGAATTGCCCCTTTCATTCGAGTATTGCCAAACTTAGCATTGATCAAGATAGCTCCTCGAAGATTTGCTCCAGAGAAATCTGTGTTCTGAAGATTAGCTCCAGTTAAGTTAGCATTAGAAAGACTCGCCTTAAAAAAAGATACTTGTGTCAGATTGACATGGCTCAGATTGCTTCCATTTAAGTCTGCTTTTGAGAATTTACAACCACTCAAATTTTGGTGACTCAGGTCAACACCCTTAAGATCAGCTCCTTTGAAATCTTTTTTGGGAACTAGACCCACTTGCTGTGCTAGATCCACAAAATTGTCTGTATTGGATTGCTCAACACGACCAATGAGTTCCTTAAGCTTCTGAAAATTGGACATGACACCTCACCCACTCCATTGTACAGTTGTTGATCTCTAGAGCCCTAGGATTACAGGCTAGCTAGTTCCTCTGGATCTATTAAACCAGATTTACATCCTAATTGATCACAAATCTGTGCAAGAATACAATGTAAGTCTCAATCGACACTATGATAGTTAAGAGATCGTCAAGATTGGATCCTGACTCTTTAGGGTATTTGTTGCTGTTCGGTTAACCATCTTACCAGGGCTGCAACCCCTCCACTGCCGAAAAAGAGACCCAGGCCCGCAATGATCACCTTGATGGGTTCCGCGTAATTCTGGATCCAAGATAGGGGATCCCAATTCAAAGTATCCGCAAGCTCTGCCCCACGTTGTTTAAGTTGACGTTTAGCATCATAAGATAGACCAATATTATTGGCAAACTTTGCTCCCTTCACTTCTTTTACATCGACAACATTGGTTAACTCTAGAGAAACTCGACGAAGATCAGCACCTTCGAGAATGACATCCCTTAAATCAACCCGATCCAGACGAGTCAACTCACTCATTTGAGCACGAGTTAGATTAGCTCCTCGTAAATAGGCTCCTCTGAGATCGGCTTCCACCAAACGAGACTCGATCATTTCAGCTTCTTCGAGATTAACCCCAAATAGCTTGGCATCAGTAAGATCAATCTGGTTGAGTTTGGCTCGACTCAGATCAGCTCCTGAAAGATCAGCTCTACAAAGACTTGCATTTGCAAACGAAGATCCTGCTAAAACCGCCAGGGCAAACGCACCTTAACAATCGTTGACAAAAGAGGTTTTTTGTGAGTTGCTTGTTCAGCAAGGTTTTTAGGCAAACAGGTAGAGCCGAAATGCCTTGAATTGTTAAGAGAAAGCAGACTAATTATTAAGATATTTTCACATTTCCGAGCAATTACTATTTACTGAAAAGCTTGCGGAGCAAGGGTTTCACAAATAGAGAGATTTGTCAATAGCATTTTAGATGCGTTTACCCTGCTAAAACCGCCCCTCGCAAATTAGCATTTTGAAGTTGGGCTCGATCTAAAACAAATCCCTTCAGATCTACCCCCCTCAGATTTGCTCCCTGGAGATTAATCCCGACTAAGTCAGTTTTTGGATCGAGCTCAAACTGTTTTACAAGTTCAATCAGGTCATCCGGTGATGCTTCGATCTGGTTGATCAGGTTGTGAAGGACTTGTGGATTAAAGGGTCTGCTGTTTGTCATGATGGAGTCTAACTTTAACAAGATGATTTCCTAGCAAAGGCTTAACGTAGCGAAGGGCTACAACTCGTTCCAAAACTGCCAACTTGTTCTTGGTCAACCCTGGAGTCCACAGATCCCCCATCATGGTCAAATGAACATCCATAGGTGAGGTTCGGAACGTTGCTTCCATTTCCAAGGGATACCCTGTAATATCTACAACGCCCAGATCGACATCAAGCTTGCCTTTTAGAACAGATGCTTCGCTATCCAGCTGGAATGACCAAACCGGACTGGTATCGGATCCTCTAGGGACAACCTCAACCGTGTTCTGATGCTGCTCAATCTTGTTCGCTCCTAAGCCTGGATCATCGAGAACTAACGATCCGATCCCCTTTGCCCGCTTTTCGTAGGACATCTTACCATTACTTAACCGAACTCGTAGTTCAAGCCCTCGCAGGCCAAAGCCCAAAAATTTATCAGGCTCATCCTCAAAGGGAATCCGTTGCTCGGCGAAAAGGATCGTGAGATGCAAGACGGCTTGGTGGGGATTTACAGATGCCGATCGGAATAGCCAAGAGAAAGGCTTTGCCTGCTTAAGCTCAAGCAAGGTAAAGGTTGGCTTGATCAGATCCTTGAGCTCGCCCCACTTTTCCTCTCGATCCTCTAACTGGAGTCGAGGGACATCAGGATTGGTGAACGATAAACTGCTAACCATAACAAACGGTAAATCCTTCTTGCTAGTTACTAGACTATCAGAGTTGATGC
>CAZONZ010000406.1:0-3917 GCA_964581005.1 uncultured bacterium | reverse complement strand
GGGCTTCAGCGGTTTGGGCGGGGAAGAGATCGGAAAAATCCGGTGGATCGGAGATTGACATGGCAGGCTCAGCAGCGAAAGGACGAGAGCTGACGGGATTAGAGTGCCGGGATTAGGGGCAACAGGGTTAATCTAGGGGATCGTTAAGGATCTAGGAATCGGCTGGACTGGAAGCCAGGGAAGGGGAGGGCTGACGACCATTAGCCACCCGTTGGGGATCACCAGGATTGAGGGGAGGGATCGAGCCTGGGGTAGGGAGGGGAGCTGGACCCGTCTGAGGTTGGTGATCCATGAGCTCTGGAGGTAGCTTGAAGAACTCAACCCGATCCAGGAGGGCTGAGACTAAGCCTTGCATCCGGCTGACTTGCTGACGAGTTAACCCCGCTTGATGGGCGGTTTCGCTGGCGGAGGTGGTGATGCCTCGGATCGAATCGAGGGTGTTTTGGGCGGCTGATGAGATCGTGCGACTCGATTGCAACACCTCCTGAGTAATGGCAACCACTTGACGGGTGGCCGTAGAGATCTCGCCAAAGGAGTGATCGGTAGCTTGGGTATGGTGGCTGAATTCGGTTACCACTTGGGTGATCTCGTCCACATCTTGGTTAACACCCGAAACCACCGTTTGGATCTGGCTGGTGCGTTGTTGCAATACCATCAAGCCCTGGTTGGTTTGGACGGCCAGATTGTTCACCTGTGTTGCAATGGTTTCAAACTCCCGCGCCACACTCGCAAATTGATCTGGATCGGTTTGGCCTGCGGCACGAGCGGCGATCATGGAGGCATTCAAAGCTAAGACTCGTGTTAAGGATGCGATCCGGCGCTGATCTTGGACAAACTGTTCAGCGAGTTGGACAAAGTTGCTGAGTGTAATACTGCGCTGGGTGATCTGCTCCGTCCGCTCTTGCAGTTGAGCTAGCCCCTGAGTCAACCGTGCCATCTGCTCCTGCCCTTGGTGGACCGCGCCTTCAGCCTGCTCCACGGCCTCGTTAGACTCAACCGCCTGCTGGGTTGTGGACTGGGCCAGACGATCCACTTGCTCCATCAGGGCCTGCACCTGGGTCACTGATCGAACCTGAAATTCAGTGTTTTCGGTCACGAGTGCAGCCATCTGTTGCAGACTATCTGCTCCTTCGCTGACCTGCTGAGTGGAGTAGAAGGTTTCAGACAACACTCGACCTAATTCTTCGATCAAGCGATTGAGGGTATCCGCGACCAGACCTGTGGCTCGATCACTCACTTGGGCTTGCACGGTCAGATCACCGTCTTCCAAAGCTGATACCACATCTAGGAGGTGGGCAACTTCTGTTTGCAGGACTTCATTCTCGTGCTGTGAGGCTGCGGTAGCGGCTTCCAGTTCAAAGGTTCGTTCTTGAACCCGCGTTTCCAACTCTAAATTGGTGTTTTCCAGTGCCTGGATCGAAGCCTGGAGCTGAACGGCCATCTCGTTAAAGGACTGGGCTAGCTGATCCAGTTCCCGGATCCCTTGCTTTTCCAGAGGTTGAGTTGAGAAGCCACGAGCCAACACTTCGGCCAGCTTGCTGAGACGGGCAATGGGGCGCGTGATCCAGAGGTAGGTGAGTACAGCGAGGATCCCGGTTACGCCAGCAATCGTGGCACCCAAGAGAAAGATTTGGCCCTGCTCAGCGGCAATATCTCCCAAAAACTCAGCCTGGGGTGCGGTGACCACGATCAACCAGTCTAACCCCAGATCATCCCTAAAACGGGTGACCTGAGCTAAGTAGGTTTGATCACCAAGGTCATAGGCGAAGGGTTCACTATCCTGAACTTGATCCAGGGATCCAAACCGTGCTTCGAGGGCTTTTGTGGTGGACTGGATCGTGGGTGCTTGCGTCAGCTCTAAAGCGTTCATGCGTTCGTTGGCATCATCAAAGGGCCGCTGAATCGTTGAGCTTGCTACCAGTGCCCCAGATGGTTCCATGATAAAGATCTGACCTGATTCGCCAAACTTCAGCTCCTGCAGCAACTGGGTGATCTGGGTCAAGGTCAAATCCGCTCCCAAAACACTCTGAACGTTGCCAGAAGCATCTAGATAAGGAGTTCCCAAACTAATCCCTAAGGTAACGCGATCCGGATCGGGATTGTTCGCAAACATGAGGTATACACCCGACCAACTGGGTTGACCGGATGTTGCCGCTCGTTCATACCAAGGACGCTGACGCGGATCGTAGGCATAACTCTCTTCGGGAGAAGGGCTTAAGCGTCCAGTTGAGTTGACTCCATACTTATCCAAAAACCCCCGCTCTGGATCAGAGACGATGGCATATTCCAATCCTTCCGGATCATTGCCTCGCCGCCCCAAACCAACGTAGCGCCCTTCTGCTTGGCCTAAATAGATATAACTGAGTGCATCAAATAGCCGCAACTGCTCAAATAAATAAGGTTGCCACTGATCCAGATCTTGCAAGTTTAGCTGACCCGTTTCCAACACATTGATATTGATCTGGTTAACCTGCTGCGGTATTTCCAGGTAAGACTCCAGATTCTGTACGATCCGGGTACTCACCTCCTGACTGAGGCGGCTGGCAGTCTCCGTGGCTCGATCTTGCTCTGTGCGCACCGTAAACCAAGCAAACAACACGAGCAGACCGATCTGGGCCACAAACGGGATCGCCAACAAAACGCCCAGGCTGCGAACATTGCTCATCGACAGAGGTTTACGAGGTTTTGCTGCATTCATAAACGGCACTGTGGTGGGTGGGTTGGGTGTCGAAGGCACTGAGCTGGACATGGCGGATCCTCCTACTGACATTGACACGCTACAACAACACTAACTGGACAATGGGACAGCAGGCTCGGATTCAACGGGAGCAGCCTGGATCCACTCTTGCCCCGGAACCTGGAAGAACTGGATCGTTCGCAGTAATCGATCCGATAGATCACCCATACTTTCGGACTGAGATCGAGCAACCTGAGTCAATTGGGCTGTTTGCTCAGCTAGGGCTGCGAGCGCTTGTATGGTTTGGGCTGTACTCTTGGCTGCCTGCACGATCTGATCGTTGGACTGATTTACGGCTTCACCAGCTTCAGCTACATTCGCCGTTGCTGTTTGGATGTTGGTAAATACCTTTCTCGATCGACTTACACCCTCTGTAAAGTCATTCACTAAGACGGCTAGACTCTTGACATCAGTTGTAATAACCGTGACAGTTTGATGAACCTGGGCTGTTCGTTGTCGCAAGGATCGTAGGCTTGAGTGGGTTTGTTGAGAAAGCTCCTGAACTTTCTGGGCGATCGTTTCAAACTCGCGGGCCAACGAGAGAAATTGTCTCGGATCCTTCTGCTCAGCAGCTCGTGCCGAGACCAGGGCTGCACTCATTGCCAGAGTCTGGGTTAGGGAAGCAGTTTGGGCTTGCTCCTGAACAAATTGATCTGCTAATTCTGCAAATTCTCCTAAACTTTGGATCTGTTCGCGGATTCGACTGGATCCAGCCATCAAAATTTCAATCCCCTCGGTCAGCCGATCGATCGTCTCTTGTCCCTCAGTGACGGCGTTGAGGCTGGTGGAGAGGATCTGGTTGCTGAGCTGAACCTGTTCTGCAGATTGTAATGCTGAGTGCTGAACGTCCTGGGTCAGTTGCAAGGTTTGGGTGACGGCTTCAGCCTGTTGTTGGGCATTCTGAGCCACTGTGTTGGCGAGCTGTTCCAGGGTGTCGGATCCTGCCGCTACCTGTCGAGCTGCCAGCAAGACTTCGGTCAACACTTGACCTAAACGCTCTACCAGACGATTTAAGGTATCTGCCACCAGTCCTGTGGCCAAGGGGCTCACCTCGGCTTGGGTCAGTAGATTCCCCTGCTCGATCGCTGACACCACATCCAAAATATGCCCAATATCAGCCTGCAACTCCTGACTTTCCTGCTCCACCTGAAACTTTTGTGTCTGGATCTCGGTAGATGTT
>CAZONZ010000405.1:0-3965 GCA_964581005.1 uncultured bacterium | reverse complement strand
ACATCCCGACGCTCCCCTGACGGGAGAGCGCGGGGCTTTCGCCGCATAGCTAACGCTCTCAAAACCTAGGCTATATTGCCTTCCAGCATGGCACTCACATTCAGGCAGAGACCTTCAAACTGATCACTACCGATCAACCTCTGAGCATCTGGTTCGAGCTTTCTGTACACACCCTGATCTAAAACAAACCAATCGATCTGCTGATCCTTAGCAAGGATTCGGGCGACCCAGTCCGGTTGATCTCCGTGAAATCCTCAGGGCTATTTTCTCTGTTCTCCGCACTGGTTGCCAGTGGAAAATGCTGCCCTACGATCTTCCTCCTGATCAAACGGTTGACATGTATTTTCGACAAGGGCACCGTCAGGGAGTTCGGCTGTGTAGAGAGTCATTGTGCCGGATAAGGAAGCTTCAGATAAGAGAATTCTTATCCGTAGCGTACCCAGGAGCCTGATTGGACTACCACTATAATTTCTTCAAATATCTCGATAAAAACCAAGAACGATCCCGCGTAATCAAGCAGCTATAGTGTACACTTCGTTTCAGTCCCGCATGATGTTTGGTGAAATAGGTTGATCAGAGTCGAGGTCTCAACTTCTCCTGCCACTTACTCTGAGGCGGCAGGACTAAGAATCTTGATGAAGTGAACCCGTTCATTCCCTGGGAGTGCAGTCGGAATTTAGCTTCAGAGTCACTTCACTCAGATCCGTGTGTATCAGCGCTCAACAGGGATGTCAAGACTGGGGTTTTACGCTGGGCTAGGTTCTCGATCAGGGATAGTCTGAGGACGTGGTAAGCTTTGATCGTTTGCAGGTTTTTGCGAGCGATCCTTAAAACTTAGGTAGCTGGACGAACAGAGCGCTATGGGTAGAACCCGATCAAGCCAGCCCCCCCTTGCCTCCTGCCCTCCAGGAAGCCATCCTCAACCTGTTCCGGTCGGTGTGATCGGAGTCGGGAACATGGGCCAGCACCACACCCGCGTCTTCAGTCGGATGAAGGAAGTCGAAGTCATTGGTGTGGCCGATATTAATGTTGAACGAGGTCTTGATATTGCCAGCCGTTATCGGGTTCATTTTTATGAGGACTATCGAGAACTGCTGCCTCATGTGGCCGCCGTTGCTGTAGCGGTACCAACAGTCTTGCATCATGAGGTTGGCCTAGCCTGTTTATCAGCAGGAGTGCATGTGCTGCTGGAAAAACCGATCGCAGCCAGCATTAGTGAGGCGGAATCCTTGGTTAATCGAGCAGCAGATTGTAATTGTATTTTGCAGGTGGGTCACATTGAGCGGTTTAACCCTGCCTTCCAGCAATTGGCCCAGGTGTTGAAGGGAGAAGAAACGATTGCGATCGAAGCCCACCGGATGAGTCCCTATTCTAACCGAGCCAGCGATGTGTCCGTTGTGTTTGACTTGATGATCCACGATATCGATCTGCTTCTGGAATTGGTCCCGTCTCAGGTGATCCAGATCGCGGCCAGTGGCAATCGCGCCTCGAAATTTGGCTATCTGGACTATGTCACGGCGACGTTTAGCTTTGCGAATGGAGTGATCGCTACCGTCACAGCCAGCAAAGTCACCCATCGTAAAATGCGACGGATCGCAGCTCACTGCAAAAATGCTCTGGTGGAAGCCAACTTCCTGGATAACGAGATCGAGATCTATCGCCAGACTCCTGCTGTGGCCAACAGTGACTACAACCCACCCCCTTATCAACGGGATTATGTGATCGAAAAGGTTCATACGGACAATATCGATAAACTGCACGCCGAGTTGGAGCATTTTATTGCTTGTGTACGGGGTGGAAATCAACCTTCGGTGGGAGGTGAGCAGGCTCTCAAGGCACTGCGGTTAGCTGCTGAGATCGAACGGATCGCTTTGGATGGTTGTGCTTGGGCTGACCCCAGCAAACTAATCGCTGCCAACCCACCTCTAAACTTCTGAAGTACTCTGATCACTTCCGAATGAGTTTATCCCTATCTCATGTGGGTCTGACAGATCGTTCTAGCCCCTCTGGCTTAACGCCTGATCCAGATCCTCGATCAGATCTTCAACATGCTCCAACCCCACAGACAGACGCAAGAGGTTATCAGGGGTTTTGGATCCCGGCCCTTCGATTGAAGCCCGATGCTCGATCAAACTTTCAACACTGCCTAAACTGGTCGCTTGGGTGATGATCTGCAGACGAGAGGCCACCTGAAAAGCTGTGGCTCGATCCCCTCGCACCTGAAAAGACAGCATCCCACCCGGAGCCCGCATTTGGCGTTGGACCCGATCAGCCTGAGGGTGATGATTGAGCCCTGGGTAGTGGACAGCTTCAACCCGATCGTGATCGTGCAGAAATTGAGCGATCTGGAGTGCATTCTCGCTATGCACGCGCATTCGGCAAGGTAGGGTTTGGATCCCACGTAGGGTTAACCAACATTCAAACGGAGATGGAACGGCTCCCCCCATGCGTTGAATGGTGCGGATCCGGTCCCAGAACTCGGATTCCGCTTGCGTGATCACGGCCCCTCCCAATACATCACCGTGACCGCCAAGGTACTTAGTCGTGGAGTGCAGAACTAGATCAGCACCTAAGTTCAGGGGCTGTTGCACGATCGGGGTAGCCCAGGTATTGTCACAGGTACAGATCGCATTGGCAGCATGGGCCAGTTGGGCAACCGCTTCAATGTCGGTCAGTTTTAAGAGGGGGTTAGACGGTGTTTCGATCCAGATCAGGCGAGTGTTGGGTTGGATCGCCTGTTGCACTTGGCTCAGATCACTCATGTCAACGGACGTGATCTGCAGATGCCAGGGACGAAAGAGGTGATCTGCGATCTGCTGCGTGCCAAAGTAGGCGTCTTGGGGAATTAAGACATGATCTCCAGGTTGAAGGGCTTGAAAGATGGCAACTGTGGCAGCGGATCCAGAAGCAAACAAGGCAGCAGCCGATCCGTCTTCTAAGGATCGGAGGCATTCCTCCAGAGCTTGACGGTTAGGATTATCCAGACGAGTGTAGATGTAGCCGTGCGGATACCCCCCATCAGCAGCCCGTTCAAATGTGGTGGAGAGATGGATCGGTGGAATCACAGCACCTGTAGCGGGATCAGCGACGCGGCCTGCATGGATAGCCTGGGTTTCAATCTGCATGAGGAGATCATGAGGAGTTTGCCTTATCTTAAACCGTGCTCCTGCTCCTGAGCTTACTCCTGACAAAGGCTGTCATCTTCTCTAAGATCCCATTGAGACCGATCACTGATCTAGCAAGGGAGCGCTTGAGTTTGGCCACGATCCTCAGAACCTGGAGTTACCGTTATCCCTGGCTTTATCAAGGGATCTCCCGCACGATGGCGCTACTAGTCGGGGGCGATCGGCGTTTACGACACTTACCCTGGCAGGGGATCTCGATCCAACCGTCTGATCATGTGTTGGATCTCTGTTGTGGGCGGGGAGAAGCAACGATCTATCTAGTGCAATCCTCTCAGCATGTTGTGGGTCTAGATGCCTCTCCCAAAGCCCTGGATCGAGCTCGGCAGGATGTTCCAGCAGCCACCTATGTTGAGGCGTTTGCTCAGTCGCTGCCCTTCCCTGATCACTCCTTTGATTTTGTTCATACCAGTCTGGCCTTACATGAACTGGATCCTGCGGCTCGATCCGCAACCTTGGGCGAGATTGGACGGATCCTGAAACCAGGGGGATGGTTTGTAACGATTGATTTTCATCCTCCAACCCTTCCCTTCCTCTGGCCAGGATTAGCCACCTTTCTGCTGTTGTTTGAGACAGAAACAGCTTGGCAGTGGCTAGAGGTCGATCTTGGTCAGCATCTCCACGATCTGGGTTTCCAACAGAGTCAGCGCATTCTCCATCTCGGCGGCAGTTTGCAGGTGATCCAAGCGCAACGCTAGTCTGTCAAGTTCCTCCCGTTTTGCATGGGTCTTTAAAAAGATTGCCGGGAACTCCCCATCCCCTCGTGGGTGGGGATGAAAGGCA
>CAZONZ010000404.1:0-3966 GCA_964581005.1 uncultured bacterium | reverse complement strand
TGTTGCCCGTGAAGAGGGAAGCCAGCACCGTACCGCCTAGCGGTCGGTGTCTGGTCGTTCACATTGATGCTCAATCCGATCTGATATCAGTGCATGAACAAGTTGATCCAGAGCATTCAAGTCCTGGGGATTGCAGTGGCAATGGCGCAGCAGATCGTCAATACAAAGCTCTTGCTCAACGGTGAGCACACCGGACTCAAAGGCTTCTGTCACAATTGATTGGATCGTCATCATACCTATTCATCCAAAACATTTACAGATTTAATCCAAATTCATGCGTGGGATCTCAGGTAGTTCCCATTCTTACCAGGGTTTTGAGGCGTTGCCATGGCTTGAGCGATCAAGCAGTTTGGGAGTTTTCCGTAGAGACTCCTAAACCCTCAATGCCCAGAACTCCGAAGATCTGTTGCTCAATCGTCTCTAGAGTATCATCTGAGCTCGACATCTTCCTCAGTTGCCGATGGGAATCAATCAACGACTCCAAGTGATCCAACTGGTGCAGATAGATCTCTAAGCTGTCCTCATGCAAGTAAAGGTGGCTGAGCAACTGGTTTAGATCAATATATACATTCAGGTTCAGCTGCGATCCGGTGGGCAAGGTAATTGTCCAATCGTGACAACGGTTGCGTAGGAGTTGACGTAGGTAATAACAGGTGGTTGGTAGAAGTTTGGGAGCAATCATAAGGTCCTAAGGATGATCGATAGGATGTTCGATTTGTCCTCTTCAGAGTATCGATTTAGGCCAACAGAACCATACGGCCATCTGGCGGATCCGACTACGCCTAATCGCGTGTCTAGATCACTAGCCAATCGCATAGAGTTTGAATCAAGGTTCGGTTGCCTGCATTGGCTGAAGCATAGAGCCATTGGCCCACAGCATCGACAGGTGTGAACTCAGATCCAACGGAGAAGGGATAGCTGATCCCGGTTGAAGTGCCATGATCCCCAGGTAGCTGTTGTAGGGTAACGGATTGGCCAAATTTGCGATGGAGGATCGGAAACAACGCTAGAACATCATCGATCGGATCGCGGTCAAAGCGGATCAGGAGGTTTCGAGACACACAATAGTCCGATTCGATCCATTGATTGAGTTCGGCAGGAGCTGGATCAAATTCGGCTGCCACAAACTCGTAGAGGGGATCAGGGGTTAGATCGCTCCAGGTGGGCCAAAAGTCGCCACCCGATGCTTGAAACCCCCAACCCGTGATCATCGCTCGGATCCAAGTTCCCCCCGGCAGAGCTTCCTCATAAGGAGCATTGCTGTAGGCGATGACGATGGTACCGGATCGGTGCTGACTTAACTGGGGATCGACCAAGCAACTAAGGATCTGGAGTTTACCGCCCAAGCTGTGACCGATCCCAAACGTAGGGAGCGAGAGGAGATCGAGATGTTGCTGAACTTGCCTAAATCGCTGAGCAAGCTGAGTGGCAAGCTGACGGTGGAAGCGGCTGGTGTCGTAGGGTAAGGCAATCACTCCATACCCCGATCGGGCCAATTCGACCAACAGCCCTTCGTAAATGATCTGGGGTGCTGCACCAATCAAGGCTCCCCCCAAAAAATGCAGGATCGCTTGGGGCTTGGGTGGCATCAGGATCCAGGCTTGCTCTGATTCCAGCCATTGCCAGCCTAGAGTCCGGAGGGATCGGCCTGAGCGCGTCGAATAAGAGTTCATCGTGGGTTGGGTTCTCCCTGCAACATCCTGATTAGTCCCTGAGGTTTGATCCTGAGATCCTGGGCGTTGGGTTGGAAAATGCTCCCCAAACCTCCTAAACTGAGTCCATGATCAGTGCTATCGTTACACTGCGTTACATCTTTTGACATATTCTTACATATTTTTGGGATCTCTCCAGACAGATCCTTCACTCCTTGAGATGGCATGTTGGGATTGCAGTTTGACATGGTGGTCTGACATGGTGGTTTGACATTGCGGTTTTTTGACATTGGTGGTTTAGATTGCTGTTTGACATTGCGGTTTGACATTGCGGTTTGACATTGCGGCTTGACATTGTGGTCTGACATCACTTCTACTTGTTGAGGCTTTGATCGGTGCTCGGTAATCCTCCTTCTCAACCTCCGCTTCGCTTCAATCAGCTGATTTCGTTGATCCTGATCGGGATCCTCGTTTTAGTTGGGTACTGGGCAGGGAAGCGACTGCTGGCGATGGTGACTCCGGTTGAGGTTTCTCCTGCCTACATCGAACGCAAATTGGGAGCGATCGTCGAAGGCAATCAAACCACCTTCCGGGTCTGGGCTCCTCATGCTGAGCAGGTCTCTGTGATCGGCAGCTTGGGTCAACCTCCCGTCGATCCGTCTGGGGATCAACCCTCTCGATTCGAGTACCCTTTGTGGCCGGAAGGAGATGGCTACTGGTCGGCTCAAATTCCAGACGTGGGGGTCGGAGATCATTACAAATATCAGATCACAAACCAGGAAACAGGCAAAACCGTCCTTCGCATCGATCCCTATGCCCGTCAGGTTACGAATTCAGTCGGTGACGCGATCGTGACGGATCCTGAGTTTGACTGGGGAGATAGCACCCAATTTCAGCCTTCTGCTTTGAACGAGATGGTGATCTATGAGATCCATGTCGGCACCTTTTTAGATCAGCCGGGTGGTAGACCTGGAACATTTGATGGGGTGATCGAAAAGCTGGATTATTTGCAAGATCTGGGGGTGAACACGCTTAAGATCCTGCCTGTGATGGAATTTGCGGGTGACTATTCCTGGGGGTACAACCCTTCCCACCCGTTTGCCGTGGAGTCAGCCTACGGTGGGCCTGATGCGTTTAAGCGGATGATCAAAGCAGCTCATGAGCATGGCATGGCGGTGATCCTGGATGTGGTCTACAACCATTTTGGTCCGAGCGACCTGGATTTGTGGCAGTTTGACGGGTGGAGTCCAAGTCCGAAGACGGGTGGGATCTATTTCTACAACAGTTGGCGAGCCCGGACAAATTGGGCACATACTCGGCCTAACTTTGGCTTAGCGCCTGTGCGTCAATATATCCGAGACAATGTGCGGATGTGGCTGGAGGAGTTCAAGCTAGACGGGTTACGGATCGATTCAACGGTTAATATGCGAACGGTAGACAATGGCCGGGGCGCACGGCTGCCAGATGGGATCTCGCTCATGCAAGAGATTAATGATCTGAGCCATGTCTACGATCCACCCAAAGTCATGATCGCTGAAGATCACCGGGATAATCCGTGGATCACGCTTGATACCGATGCGGGAGGGCTGGGGTTTGACTCACAGTGGGATCCTAAGTTTGTCCACCCGATCCGAGATGCCGTTGTTGATCCGCGTGATCGAGCCCGCAATTTGGATCGAGTGATTTGGGCGATCAGTCGCCGCTACAGTGAGGATGGGTTTGAACGGGTGATCTATACCGAGTCTCACGATGAAGTGGCCAATGGATCGGCGCGAGTGCCTGACGAGATCTGGTTGTATCATCCTGATAGCTGGCCTGCAAAAAAGCGATCGACCTTAGGCGCAACGATCGTGTTCACCTCACCTGGGATCCCGATGATGTTTCAGGGGCAGGAGTTCTTAGAAGATCGTTGGTTTCAAGATGACGATCCGCTGGAGTGGTGGCGGGCTGATCGCTATGCTGGGATCCATGATCTGTATCGGGATCTGGTTCATCTCCGTCGCAACACAGCAGGATCTACACGTGGACTCACCGGACAGCATCTCAATGTTTATCATGTCAACCATCACGACAAGATCCTGGCCTATCATCGTTGGGATCAGGGTGGAGCCGGGGATGATGTGATCGTGATCGTGAACATGACTCGTAAGCCTGTGGATGGGTATGAGATCGGGTTCCCCACAGCAGGAACCTGGCAAGTCCGGTTCAATACCGATTGGAGTCGTTACAGTTCTGACTTTGGCGACTATCCCACACAAGACGTGATTGCTTCTCCTGGAGATCAAGACGGAATGCCTTACCACGGGAGTCTCAA
>CAZONZ010000403.1:0-3979 GCA_964581005.1 uncultured bacterium | reverse complement strand
AACTCCAGAAACTCGCCACACTCGTGATTGAACACCAGATAGGTCAAGATCTTCGTCTTGGCGTCGATCGTGTGAGCGCTGACCGCCACGATCTCGGCCCAAGTCATGCCTATTCCATCCTTGGTCAATACTCCCGTTGCATCGATCATCGCTGGAGTCTCCTAGCGCTAAATCACCCAAGTCTAATCGGATCTCAAGTGGGTAGCATTTTGTCACATTAGATATTATTTGTCACATTAGACATTAGTTGACGAGTCCTCGAAATCTATACACAATAAGGTATCTGTAGCTCAGCCGCAAGGATCCTATTATGCAGTCATTGCCCCAGCCAGATAACAGTATAGCCAGTGATCGAATGTTGCAGGGGATTGCGGTCGCAAGCAATTTGTTGCTTACGATTAACGATTATGATCAGTCTATTCAGTCTGCACTGGCTGCCTTAGGGCCTGCGATCAACGTCGATCGGATCTATATCTTCGAGAACCACCCCCACCCTGATACAGGAGAAATGGCTACAAGCCAGCGTTGGGAATGGGTGGCAGAGGGGATCAGTGTCGAACTTGATAATCCTGAACTCCAAAACATTATCTATGAAGAGTCTTTTCCGGGTTGGTACGAGACTTTTTCTCAACATAAACCTGTCTTTGGAACGATCCATGACTTTACTGAGCCTCTACACAGCATTATGGAATCTCAGTCTATTCTTTCGCTGCTTCTCGTTCCGATCTTTATTCAGGACCACTTCTGGGGATTTACCGGGTTTGACGACTGCCATTCTGAACGCAGGTGGGATCCGCGTACCTTGGCAGTCCTAATGGCACTGGCTGGAAGCATCGGTGGAGCCATTGCTCAGAGACAATCTGAGGCCAAACTTAAACAACTCAATGAAACTTTAGAATACCGTGTCAAAGTGAGAACTGCTGAATTAGAGCAAGCCAAGGAAGCGGCTGAATCGGCTAACCAAGCCAAGAGTGAATTGCTCGCGAAAATGACCCAAACCTTGCAAGAGTTACAAGCAACGCAAGAAGAGCTGATCCAATCGGAGAAAATGGCAGCACTAGGCCAACTAGTAGCAGGTATTGCCCATGAAATTAATACCCCATTAGGAGCCATTCAAGCCTCAATTACGAATATTACTGCTGCAATGCAAGCCACACTCAATCAATTACCCCTCCTTCTCCAACAACTCAGCCCCGATCTGCAAACATCATTCTTAAATTTATTGGCAATAACCCAACAGAGTGTCCCCTCCTTATCCTCCCGTGAAGAACGGCAATTACGCCGCCATTTGATCCAGAAATTAGAAGAGATTGATTATGCAGATCCAGAGGCTCTAGCTGATGTTTTGGTGGAAATGGGGATCCGAGACATTGATTCCCTACACCCCTTATTGGAGTATCCTGATCAAGAGCTTGTTTGGGAGGTTGCCCGAAATCTCTCGAACCAGTTTCAGAATAGTGAAAATATTCTGCTTGCAGTGGAACGAGCCTCTAAAATTGTTCATGCACTCCGAAGTTATGCCCGTCAAGATCCATCAGGCCGCCCCGTATTAGCCCACATTTCTGATAGCATTGACATTGTTCTAACGATTTACCAAAATCAGATTAAGCATGGCATTGAGGTCATTCGAGACTATCACGATGTTTCTCCGATCTACTGCTATCCTGATGAGTTAAACCAGGTATGGACCAATCTGATTCATAATGCGATCCACGCTATGTGTGGTCAAGGTCAGCTCACGATCCGGGTTGGAGTTGAGGCTTACATGGTTTGTGTTCAGGTGATCGACACAGGAACCGGAATCCCGCCTGAAATTCAACATCGTATCTTTGATCCATTCTTCACCACAAAACCTATAGGGGAAGGTACTGGTTTAGGATTAGATATTGTTCGACGGATCATTGCCAAGCATCATGGAACGATCACTGTCGATAGCCGACCAGGATATACTAATTTTCAGGTGTTTTTGCCGACAAATCTTGATGTTTTAGAGAAGGGATCATGCTGATGCCTTGAAAGCTGATCTTATGGATAGATCATGCAACAACGAGCCTCAATTATCTCAAATATCAGAAGGTTAGCTAGTTCGCCATGTTGGATCTTGGTGTTTAGACGAACTAGCTGAACATTTGCACGTCAGACATGGATCAACTTGAGCATGGGCTACTGGTTGATATTCGCAATCGCATACTGACTGCGAACAAGATAGTGAACATTGACTTTGGCGGTCACATCCACATTTGCTTTACGCTCAAACACCACGACACAATCCGATCCACCAAACTGGAAGAATGAGAACATCTCACCCTTAGTCAAGGGTTTCCCTACCAGTGCAGCTTGGATCTTCTGATTCACAAGCTCGACCTGTTCCTCATAACTACGACCCTTTTTCTCGTCTGGTGTTAACACAATGGGTTGATGCCCTTCTGCTTTAGGGGTGACAAACACGACTGATGAAACCTGGGCCATCCCCATCGGCAAGATCGCCACTTTGCCAATAGCCGACTCCATCACCAATAACCCACGACATTGGACAAATTGATACCCCGTTGGATCTTCAGCATTCAAGTGCCGTTGGGGAATCACAGCCCGTGCCAGATCGCCATTGGAGTTCACTTCCCCTTGTTCCTCTAATTGGGTATAACTTAATGATCTTTTGATAATGCATGAAGCTAAGCTTAGAGCTCTGATCCCACTCAGATTGAGAAAGCTCGATCGCTCAGATCAAATGTAATCCTTAGCCAACTCTTAGTGTTCCCTTTACTCAAAATTTGACATGTGCCGATTACGATCAGCAGGTCTGTTCTATGCCTCACTTTACATCTAGATTTAGTGTCTTCAATCGCTGATTCCTGATCACAATCGATCTCTCGCTTGATCCATGTGCAAGTTTGTAGGCCAGCACGATCTTGAATGAATAGCTGATGCGTAGAGCAGAATTCGAGTTTCTTAAAATCTGAGCCAATCGTTGTGTCAGAGCTCAATAAGATCTCGAATCATCCCGTTTGTTTTCCGTGGGTTCTGAACTGTTACGAGGGAAAATGTGATGTCGAATCAAAATCAACATGTCAAGTTTAGCTGGTTAGCTCTGGCTGGGCTTTCATCGATCCCGTTTTTGCTCCTGACCGCCTGCGGTGGCGGGAGTTCTCCCACTGCATCTGTTCCTGACAGCACCATTGCTGCTGTTGAGGCAGAGTCTTCTTTGGGTCTACCTGGATCCCTAGCGGGTGAAGAAAACGCTCTGATTATTACGGGCGTATTTGATGGTCCCTTGTCGGGAGGGCTTCCAAAAGCCATTGAACTTTACGCTGTTGCTGACATTCCTGATCTGGGTATCTATGGTGTTGGTTCAGCCAACAACGGTGGTGGGACTGATGGAGAGGAGTTTACACTCTCTGGTTCTGCAACAGCAGGGGATTTTATTTACGTTGCAACCGAAGCCGATGGGTTTGAAGAGTATTTTGGTTCTTTTCCTGATTTCACCGACGGATCAGCTCCTAACATTAATGGTGATGATGCGATCGAGTTGTTCACCAATGGGGCTGTCACCGATGTGTTTGGGGATATCGATGTTGACGGAACAGGTCAGCCTTGGGATCACGTCGATGGTTGGACCTATCGCAATAATGGAACGGGTCCAGATGGATCAACCTTTGTGCTAGAAAACTGGTCCTTTAGCGGAACTGATGCGGTTGATAATTGCACGACAAATGCAACCTGTGGATCCCAGTTCCCGATTGGAACCTACGTTGGTGGAATTACTCCCACTCCAACTCCCTCTCCGACATCAGATCCCACTCCAACTCCCACACCGGGAGGCGACGCCTTCATCCATGAGATCCAGGGCAATAGCTCAACTCAAGGGGCAGGTGGCCAGCATGATGATGTGAGTCCTCTAGACGGCGAGACCGTTACGGTGGAAGGGGTTGTGATCGCAGACTTCCAGGGTGAAACGGGAGTCAACGATGATCAACTGGAT
>CAZONZ010000402.1:0-3988 GCA_964581005.1 uncultured bacterium | reverse complement strand
GCCGCAGGCACCTCAACCCCCCAAAGAGGCCCAAGATCCTTAAGACTCCCTAGAACCAGAGATCGGGATTGATCGAGCCTTCCCCCAGCCCCCGATCCTTGAGACCTCAGATCTGGTATCCGAAATAACTTGCCAAGCTGGGAAGAATCGCTTCTAATAACGTCACAGATCCGATTTCGATAGCTTCTTATGCAGTTGCGCATCTATGTTCCCCCCCACCCGACGATCCGACACTGGTTAGCGATTGCGCGGGATGTTCAAACGCCTATGCCCTTGTTCCGATCAGCTATGCAGGAGCTAGGACGATGGTTAACCTACGAGGCCATGCGGGAATGGATCCCAACCCAACCGTTTCAAGTCCAAACGCCACTGGCCCCGACAACCGCAGAAGTCATCGATCCAACCCTGCCCATTGCCATCATTCCGATCTTGAGGGCTGGACTCGCCATGCTGGAGGGCTGCCAGTCATTGCTGCCTCAAGCCCGGATCTATCACCTAGGCATGGTTCGAGATGAAACGACATTGATCTCCTCCTGCTACCTGAATCGCCTTCCCGCACACTTCAGTCCCGACACTCGCATCCTGATCGTGGAACCCATGCTAGCCACCGGAGGCACCTTATTCCAGACCCTCCAGCTGCTGAAGGAGCGTGGTGCAAGCATTGATTTGATCCGGATTGTATCTGTGATCGCAGCTCCCCCCGGACTGCAAAAACTCGGCTCCCACTATCCCGACCTGCAGATCTATACCGCGATGATCGATGAAGAGCTCAATGAAAAGGGCTTCATTGTCCCAGGGCTAGGAGATGCAGGCGATCGAGCTTTTGGCACCGAGGATGAGTGAATCCAGGTGTATCCAGATCAAGCCTATGACCGAATCCAGTTGAATCGGTTTAGATCTAGTTGAATCCCATTGAACCTAGTTGAATCCACATAAAGCTGAGCAGGTTATTGCAGGGGAATGAATCCGGTTGAAGCCGCGATCTCTTGGCCACGGGGAGACACAGCCAAGTTAATAAACTCTTGCACGGCTGGACTTGTGGTGCTTGGAGCTGCCAGGAAGACATTGCGACTCAACGAATAGGTTCCACTCTGAACGGCTGATCGATCCGTGGGAGAGACCCCATCGATTTGCACAATTCGGATCGTGGATTGGTTTTCGGCTTGAGCAACGGTGGTGTAGCTAATGCCGTTATCGCCCAGTTCACGCAGGATCGCGGTCGTTTCGTCACGAGGCCAGGTGACAAAGTTAGGGCCATCTGAAGCGTAGGGTTGACCCAGCAAAACAATATCTTGGAACAAGCTGTGGCTCCCGCTTGCTGGAGGGCGGTTGATCACGCGGAGCGGTGCATTGGGTCCACCCACTTCCGACCAGTTGGTGAGATTGCCATTGAAGATCTCGCGCAGTTGTTGCAGGGTAAGACCTCCTTTGAACGGATTTGTAGCCCCCACCACCACAGCCAGAGCATCTTTCGCCACGGGTACTGCCACGATCCCGGCTTGAGCTTCTTCGGCACGGAGGGGACGAGACGTTGCCGCCATCTGAGCTTGTCCGTTCATCACCGCTTCCAATCCAGCACTGGATCCATTAGGACTGTTCGCTGGGATCCCATAGGTTACAGGAACATTGGGATTTTGTTGATTGAACGCAGTCCGCAACTGTTGGACAAAGGCCACCATCGTCACACTGCCATCCATCGTGATCGCGGCAGGGTTGGGTAAGGAGGTATCCAATTGGGCTACGCCTGCTTGAGGTTGAGCTGCCGTCGTTTGACTGGTGGTTTGACTGGTGGTTTGAGCCGTCTGGGCTTGATCGGGAGAAGCATTGGGAGTAGACAATCCACCCCCAAACAGGCCACTTCGAAACGCAAACCAGCCGCCACCCCCTAGCAGGGCAATACCAAGGATGAACACGATCGGAGGAGGAGACTTAGCCATAGATGCACTCCTGGGTTGAATGAGTAACCAACGTCGGGATGATCGAACATTACCTATCTTTACCCATTAATATCCCGATGATCCTGCCGTGATTTTAGCCGACATACGGTGTTTATAGGTATAGATTATGTTAAGACAAGACTGCTAGAGGCGTGAGATAGAGACTGCTTGAATGAAGACTGTTAGGACGAAAGCGGGATCAAGCCCGATTGCCTAACCAGCTGCTGTCCTTCGGAGGAGAGGGCGAGATCGATAAAGTCTTTGAGGGCAGGGCTGATCTCTGGAGGCACCACCAGAAACATGAAGCGACTGATCGGATAGGCTCCCGACTGGACTAGGCTTTGATCGGTTGGGGAAATCCCTTCGATCGGCACAATCCGGACGGTGAGCTGATTTTCGGCTTGGGCCACGGTGGTATACCCGATCCCGTTGTCCTCCAAAGCTTGCAGGATCGGTGTGGTGACATCGCGGTCAAAGGGATAAAAACTGGGGCCATCTGGGGCAAACTCTTCACCCAGTAGAACGACATCTTGGAATAGATCACGGGTGCCACTCGCAGGAGCACGGTTTAAGACTTGAAGGGTTCGATCGGGTCCACCTACCTGAGACCAATTGGTGATCTTGCCTTGAAAAATGTCCTTCAACTGGGCCATGCTGAGGCCGCCTTTGAACTCATTTTCAACTCCAACCACCACCGCAACAGCATCACGGGCAATCGGGATCGCGCGCAATCCTGCTTCGGCTTCTGCGGGGCGGAGAGGACGGGAGGCTGCGGCCATGTTCACCTGTCCCGCCAGGAGTGCTGTGAGTCCGGCACTGGATCCATTCGGTTGCCGATCGGGGATCCCATAGGTGGTGGGGATATTGGGATAGCGTTGGGCATAGGTGTTCTGGAGGCGCTTGATCAATTGCACCATCGTCACACTGCCATCCATCTCCACCACTGCCGGATTGGGGAGCGTAACCTGGATACCTGCCAACGGATCCGATAAATCAAATGAATTTGATGGCTGAGGTGGATCGGTGGCTGTGGAAAGACTCGGAAGGGAAGGCGAAGGCAGTTGTCCACCCTGGCGATACCAATAGACACTGCCTCCAATCAGGATCAGACCAACCAGAATGTAGACAATCGGGGGAGGTGCCTTGGCCATACTCAAGGAATGGGAAGATCACCCTCAAGGTAGCGAACTGTGGAGCCCAGATCAAGGGAGGTTACTGGATCACTGGATCCGAAGGGATCATCTGAATCCCTTGAAGCTTACCTTTCCTCCATAGTTATAGAGTAAACATCTATGGCAAAAGTTGAGGCTCAAAATTCTGAAGATCTGAATTTCTCCCATCCCTAGATTCCAGCTGCAAACACTTGATCTGCTGTCAGATTCAATTCTGGAAACGTGGGAGACACAATGGGATCCGTTCCCCTAAACTGCTTGATCTGATATTCCCCTTCCACTAGCTGATAGATCGAAAATGTAGGCTGCTTGGGCATACCAATGTAGCGCCTCCCTCCCAGTCCTAAATAATCAACGATCCAATATTCTGGAATCTGTAATGCTTCATAATCAATAAACTTATGCCCGTAGTCGTCGCGCCAATTTGTACTCACAACCTCGATCACAACCTTGACTGAAGCCCCTTGGGTGATCGTAGACCGTTTTTTCCATAGTGGTTCGTGTTGCAGCCCAACGTGATCTAAAACAATGAGATCGGGGTTATACCCTGACTTGTGAGAATCGATCGGTTTGATGATAGCCTGCCGGGGAATCAGGTAGGGGAGGGCCAAGCGATAGATTTCAACACCTAGCCTGACCCCCAAGAACCCAGCCACCTGCTCATGAGTCCCCGTCGGATGCATTTCGATCACCACTCCATTCCAGAGTTCATAGCGCCCGCAGCCATCCGGGTACCAGTCCAGAAACTCCTCTAGAGTCATGAGTTGAGGAACCGATTGAACCATCACCCTAAGCTCCACGATCTGGGTCTCTTATCCTGCCAACGGAATATGGGTTATGAGGATCCTTGAGAAGCAGCAGAGGAGGATCCCGACCGAT
>CAZONZ010000401.1:0-3997 GCA_964581005.1 uncultured bacterium | reverse complement strand
CCAAACTAAATTCAGCATTTTGGCGGATACAAAAGACCTGGATTAGATCTTGTGCTGGTTCTCCTCTTGGTGGTACTACTAATGTAAGTATTTTTGGGAGTTATTTCCTTTATGGGCACATTTTCGATCAAGAATGAATGGCAGGGATCTAAAGTTGTTTTGCTTGCAGCTGTATTGGGTATTGTGTCAGCTAGCTGTGGTGAATCCCCAAGCTCTTTGGTTCAAGTCCCTACAACTGAAGGTATTTCAACTGCTGGAATATCGCTTGTTGAAACCACTAGCTTTATGGCAGAACCGATCCTGCCTGTTACGCTGCCTGAGACTGTGGAATTTGATCTGGCTTTTCCAGGTGATGCTGGACCTGCCAGCTACTTTGATATTACGGTCACATCCGGTAGCCCCACTGATGATCTGAATGGCTTTTACCCCAACTCTTGGTGTATTGATACCGATCGCCCCATTGCACCAGGAACTTTTACAGCCAATGTTTACTCTAGCTACGATCCCAATCTGCCGGTTGGATTGATCGAGTTTCCAGAGAACTTGCCATTGGTCAACTACATTATCAATCAAAACTATGCAGGCCAGCCCTCGGAAGGTGGATTTGGGAACTTCACTGCTGGTGATGTGCAGCGGACGATCTGGGGACTGTTGGATGATGAGCAGTCTGGCGGCTTAGGGCCTGTCGGTAACTTTAATCCGAACCGCGTTAACCAGATCCTGGCGGATGCTCAGCAGAATGGGGTTGGCTTTGTTCCTAGCATTGGTCAGGAAGTGGCCGTGATCTTGGAACCCTTTACCCTGGCTGGTGAGCCTCAACAGGTGCTGATCATTGGAGTTGAATCTCAAGAGCCGGTGATCTCTCCCTTCAGCTGCCCTGCACAAGATGTGATTGACTTTGCCGGGTTGAGCAACGGTGAAGTCTTAGATGATCAGTTTGCTGATCTGGGCATTACCTTTAGCGCCTTCTCCAACAAGAAGAGCACCCACTCAGCTTTGATCTTTGACACCGACCTGGACAACACCGCTGATCCTGACCTGGAGCAAAATGTCGGCAATGTCATGATCATTGCTGAGAACCTCAAGGACCGAGACAACGATGGTTTGATTGATTCTCCCGACGACAATGCTAGAGGTGGCAGCATCACCGTGATGTTCGATCAGCCCTTCTTTGTTGAGTCTTTCTTGGCTCTGGATCTGGAAAGGGCAGGCAGCCAAGTGATTGCATTCGACGCCGAGGGTAGCGAGATCCTGCGGACGGATCTGCCTCGGACGGGTGATAGCCAGAATGAGGAAGTGGAACTCAATGTAGGTGGAGTGAGCAAGCTCATGTTCCAGTACCGTGACTCTGGAGCATTCACCAACCTGTTGTTCTGCCCCGAACCTTAAGCCTCATCCTTGAAAGCTTTGTGGTTGGATCCTAATCTAGACTAGAGTTCTTCAATCCCTTGGGTAGGTTGATTCTGCTCAAGGGATTGCTGTGAGGTGATCGGCTCTGAGCCTGACTCAAGTATGGGGGAGGAAGTAACAGATAGGCTATGGCTACGCTCCTAACTCGATTTACGATCCAGGATCTAGAACTGTTCCCCGATGACGGAAAACGCTATGAAGTCATTGATGGAGAACTGCTAGTGACTCGATCGCCGCATTGGAATCATCAGAAGGTTGGGGGGCGTCTCTATGCGGCCCTCGATCGCTGGACATTCTCTGAGGATGGATTTGGCGAAGCGGTGCCTGCAGCGGGTTTTGTGTTTGATGATGAGAACAGTGTGGAAACCGATGGAGCCTGGATTGCTGATCCGGATCGGTTAGAGCGGATCATCGATGAAGCAGGCCATCTCCGAGAAGCTCCTGATCTGGTGATTGAGTCCCTCTCTCCAGGACGTAAAAATGAACGTCGTGATCGAGAGCTCAAAGTGAGGTTGTACTCGGTTCGAGGGGTGAAAGAATATTGGTTGGTGGATTGGCGTAGTGAAACGCTAGAGATCTATCGTCGGCAGCAGAATCAGCTTCATTTGGTTGAGACCCTTTTCTTAACGGATGTCTTACGCTCCCCTCTACTGCCTGGGTTTGAAATGGCAATGTCGCGGATCTTTGCTAAAGGGAAGAAACAGGCACCAGCAGGATGACCCAAAACTTCAAACGTTGAACAAGTGATCCACCTGTTTGCTCACAGAAACTCAAGATCTCAGGTGTTGGGGCGAGTAAGTTCAGTGTGCTGTGGGCTTCTGCTTGATCCTCGTTCGATGGGTGCACCGGATTGACGGTAGAGAACAGCTGATCGTCCCTGATTTTGCAAGACTTTACCCTCCTCAACACTGCCGTAAATCACCCAATGATCCCCGCACTCAATTCGACTCTTGACTTTGCAAAACAGGTAGGCTAAAGCTTCTTTGATCAGGATCGCATCCCCCCCGTGATCAAGGAGCTCAATTCCTTTGAATCGATCCTCACCTAGATGGACTGTTTTTTGGAAATGTTTGCGCACTTGCTTCCCTTCCTGCAGGATATTGAGGGCGAAGCAGGATCCGATCTCTAGCAATGTTGCAATGGGGTGCTCTTTGGGGATGGCCACGGAGATTCCAGGTGGGGAGAAACTGGCTTGAGAGATCCAAGAAGACAGCAAGGCATCAGCCACGTCTCCTCGTTTAACCGTTAATACGCATAGGCTGCCAATCAGTCGTCCCATGGCTTGATCTCGCCGATCTCCAAAGGTATGTCGCAGCCGATCGGACGTTTCCACTAGTGTTGTCGGAGCATCAAGCGTGGTTTTGCGGGAGCGTTTCAAAGCTTGTGCAAATTCTCGGCCTGTTTGCTCACACTGGCTTAAGATCTCCGGTGTAGGTTTGAATTTAATCCGGAGGGGATCGCATCCGAGTCGGAACCCTGCCTCTTGCAGCTTCTGAGCCAGCTCCTCAACCGCCTCTCCACTCCAACCATAGGATCCAAACACACCCACTAACGGATGCCTCCGCCCCTGAGCTAGTACGATTCCACAGGCGGTTTGCATCTGGGTGGGGACGTGACCTCCTAGGGTAGGTGATCCAAGTAGGATCCCGTCTGCTTGTTCAACGGCATGATGGATCTCTGCGGGAGTAGCGACCTCGCAATTGATCAGATCTACACCTAGATCGGCTTGGCTTAACCCTCTGGCCACGGCTTGGGCCATAGCTGCTGTGTTGCCGTAAGCTGATGCATAGAGGACTGCAACAGAGAGTGTTCGGAGCTGCTGAGTTTGACTCCAGACTCGGTAATGTTGAATCACCTGCCGCAGCCCATAACGTAGAATCGGCCCATGATTCGGAGCCAGGATCGAGATCCGCATTTTAGCCAGCCGATCAATAATGGTTTCGATCTGGGGTGCGGAGCGGGCAAATACGGATTGAAAGTAGTGGTGCTGATCATCGAGTAAAGCCGATCGCTTTTCATCAAAGAGCTGATCGGCGCAGACATGGCAGCCAAACAGTTTGTCACTGAAGAGAATTTGTCCAGCTGGATCGTAAGTCCATAGGTGATCGGGCCATCGCAAAGTCGGTGAGGTCCAGAACCGTAGTTGATGATCTTGACCGAGATCCAGAGTTTCTTCGCCGCGAACAACCGCGATCGTTAAAGGATCAGTTGGGAAAAGAGCTCGGAGGGTCAAAGCCGCTGGATTGGAACAGATGATCGTAACCTGAGGCAATAAATCTAACAGAGCTCTCAAGGTTGCCACTCGGTTGACGTTGATATGTCCTAGAATGATGTAGCTGATCTGATTCAGATCGACGGTAACTTGCAAGGTTTCCAAGTAGATCGAGGTAAAGGTTTCACCAGGTGGATCGATCAAGGCAGTCTGATCGGCTTGAATCAGATAGGAATTGGCTGTGGTTCCTTTCTGAAGACTGTACTCCAGTTCAAATCTTAATCGCTGCCAACTGCGAGAACGTAGGACCGTGATCTGAGGGGTCAGAGTGCTGACTTGCACATCCCGTGGAGGGGTTGCCAACAACGTATTCAT
>CAZONZ010000400.1:0-3998 GCA_964581005.1 uncultured bacterium | reverse complement strand
TCGGGACAGGGCGGACCATTAGTGGTGGGATCGAGATCGAGTGTTTAGTGTGGACAAATGAGCGAGGACAGCCCTATCCGCACCTCGAAGAACTCGCCGAACAGCAAAAACAACAAGCTGAACAGGAAAAACAGCGAGCTGAACAGGAACAATATCGGGCTGAACAGGAAAAACAGCGAGCTGAACAGGAACGATATCGGGCCGATCAAGCCGAAGATCAGATCCGGCAAACACGAGAGCAGGTGGAACGTCTTGCTCAGCGTTTACGAGAGCTTGGTATCGATCCAGATGTTTAACCCGATCTTGCCTAATCCAGCTCTACTAAACTGGATCTGACTCTATCGGTAGGTTCGGTTAAGCTGATCCAACAGCGACTGTGGTTGAGAGGCTGAGGTGATCATGCTTCAATTAGATCCCAAACACTCTTCGTTTGATGTTGAAAACTATCTGGAATCGGATGAGACTCCCGTGGATTCTGAAGACCAAAACTGGATCCCTAATCTTCTTCTCAGTAGCTTACTCCTGCTCTGGGCTCACCTGTTCTCCTGGTTTTTTGCCGTGGATATGGGGATCTATTCTGAACACTTGCCTGAGGCGATCGTTCCCGACGCCTTTTTAGCCTTAGGAGTCCCCCGCCGAACCGCTCCCCATGGCCGCTTAAGCTACATCGTCAGAAATGAACAAGGGATCGTCCCGATCTGGGTACTGGAAATGGTGTCCCAGACCTATCGACAGGAGTATTCCCATAAAAAGGATGACTATGCCACCTTGGGAGTTCTTTACTACGTTGTCTACAATCCAGGCCAGTATGGTCCCAAACGGGAGCAGCATGATCGGCTCGAAGTCTATCGGTTAGAGGAAGGGATCTATCGACGACTGCCAGGGGATCCCGTCTGGATGCCGGAAATTGGCTTAGGGATTGGAACAGGGCACACCCTCAGTGGTGGGATCGAGATCGAGTGTTTAGTGTGGACGAATGAGCGAGGACAGCCCTATCCTCATGTAGAAGAACTCGCCGAGCAGCAAACACAACGGGCTGAACAGGAAAAACAACGAGCCGATCAAGCCGAAGATCAGATCCGGCAAACACGAGAGCAGGTGGAGCGTCTTACTCAGCGGTTACGGGAGCTTGGTATCGATTCCGATCTCTAGAGAACCCAAATGGGGTTTACGGAAGTGATCCTGCAGTAGCCGAATCAGTAGAGCTTATCGGTTGACTTCCCCCTTGAGAAGCGTCTATAAGGAGAGTCAGGATTGAGGCTGGATTAGCTTGCCGATCCAACGGAAATGGTGTGTCAGGGTGTGTTCAAGGGTAAGAGCTATGTCAATGCAGCAAACGCCAAGTGAAGCTCCGATCTATATTCTGGGTGCAGGTCCAGCAGGATTAGCTGCGGCTTATGTCCTCACCCAAGCGGGTCAGCCTGTGGTGGTGATCGAGCGTGAGAGTCGAGTCGGTGGTTTAGCCAAGAGCATTTACTACCGCGATTTCATCCTGGATCTCGGTCCCCACCGCTTCTTTACCAAGATTCCTCCTGTTTTGCAGCTGTGGCATGAGGTGCTCGGACCAGAACAAGTCACGATTAACCGCCTGACTCGGATCTATTATCGAGGCAAGTATTTTCAATATCCGGTTAAAGCGTTTGAAGTGTTGCAGAAGGTTGGGATCTGGGAAAGTACGCGGATCGTGGCGTCGTACCTATGGGCGCAGCTGTTTCCGAATCGAGATCCGCATAATTTTGCTGAATGGGTGCAGAGCAAATTTGGAACTCGTTTGTTTCAGATCTTTTTTGAGCGTTATACCGAAAAGCTCTGGGGAATCCCTTGTACGGACATTAGTGCAGAATGGGCTGCTCAGCGGATCAAAGGCTTGTCGCTATTGAAAGCGATCCGGACGGCGGTTCTGGGCAATGATGGTAGGGTCAAAACCTTGATCGATCAGTTTCAGTTCCCTCGTCTAGGATCAGGTCAACTTTACGATCGGATTGCAGCTGAGTTAGAACGCAAAGGACAAACGATCCTGACCCATACAGAAGTGATCCGGGTTGAACATGAGAATTTTCACGTGCAGCGTTTGACACTTCGGGACCGGGCTACAGGAGAAGAGCGCACCGTCCCTTGCACCCATGTGATCTCGTCGATTCCCATTAGTATCTTGATCCAACAACTGGATCAGCCTCCTCCTGAGCTGGTTGTCCAACTGGCTAAGGATCTAAAGTTTCGTAACACGATCTTGATTTACCTATTGGTTGAAGGAAGCTCGATCTTTCCTGACAATTGGCTCTACATTAATGAACCCAATGTCCAGCTAGGTCGAGTTACCAATTTTGCGAACTGGTCACCCGATATGCTGGCTAATCCCGATCAGACTCCGTTATGCTGCGAGTATTGGTGCAACTTTGATGATCCCTTTTGGCAAGAGTCAGAGGCCAAGCTTCTAGAGCGTGCTGAGTCAGATCTACGTCAAATCAAACTCCTTCAGGATCAACCCATCGTCGGTGGATTTGCTGTTCGTCTCCCCCGCACTTACCCGATCTATGCCGGAAACTACAAGACTGCTCTGGCGGAGATCCAAGCCTATTTACAACAGTTTAATAACTTGCAATTGATTGGACGCTATGGAGCCTTCAAATATAACAACCAGGATCACAGTTTGTTGATGGGAATTCTTGCGGCTGAGAATGTCTTGACCCCCGGTAAACATAATCTCTGGTCTGTGAATTCAGATAGTGAGTATCAAGAGGAAGCTCGCTCAGATGCCGCCACAAGTTTAGATTCATCTGGAGCTCAAGATCCAGTTAAGGTTGGATCTGAAACGGGGACTAAACGTGAAGCACAGGTGGACTCTCAACTGGGATCGAACGGCGTGATTTCATCAGGATCAACATCCGATCAACCGTTGCTGAAAAAGCTGTTACACCAGTTCATTGCATATCTCTTTACAGGAGGTGCTGCCACGATCTTAGATGTGTTGGTGTTTTCGATCTTGACGAGCTTGGGCATGTGGTATATCTCGGCAGTTTGCTTGAGCTATTTTTTGGGGCTAACCACCAACTTTTGGCTGAGTCGGCGGTTTGTGTTTGGCGTGTATTGGGGCAATTGGTTGATCCAGTATGTTGTGTTTACCTGTGTGGCGTTGAATAGTTTCCTAGCCAATCTTGGCCTATTGCAGTTGTTTATCAATGAGCTGGCTTGGAATGAGATCCCAGCTCGGATTGTGAGTGCTGGCTGTGTTGCGATCCTCAGTTTTACGGGCCATAAACTCTACTCATTTAGAACAGGTAGCGCTGATCAGCCCCAGCCTTCAGCCGTGCCCTTGTATCGATCCTGAAGATGAAATTCACAGCGAGGACCTCATCGTGAAGGTGTTCTTGATCAAATTCAGCTTGATGGTTTCGCGGCGGGGAACACGATCATGCTGACTCCTGCGAGTCCTCCGTCGATCCTCCATTTCTTCCGATCCATCCGGCAACGTGTGGCTCAACTGAACTGGCAGACGCCTTGGCTGGGATGCTTAATCTCGGTCCTGGTGACTCTGCTGATCTATCTAATCGCTTCCGGAAACCACCGTACACCATTCACAGGACATGTTCACTTAGCTCAAGCCTGGTTACAGGGACAGATCACCCCTGCGGATCTGCCAGATTATTTTGAACATGTGGATACTGTCCAGGGGGCTGTCATGGCCTACGGACCTGCACCTGCGTTGCTGTTACTTCCCTGGGTGGCTCTCTGGGGGCTGGAAACGAATCAGTCATGGTTCTGTATCGGGATCGGGGCTATCAATGTGGGGCTGATTTGGGGGTTGGGACTGGAATTGGGATTGAGTCTGAGGTGGCAGATCTTTTTCACAGCTCTGTTTGCCGTGGCAACCCCTCACTTTTTCTACAGTGCTGCTTCAGGGGACACTTGGCCGTTGATGCACATTGTCATGATCTTTGGGATCTTGATCTGTTTGCTGTATGTCTACGGATCGGGGGGCCGGTGGCGGGGGTGGCGGT
>CAZONZ010000399.1:0-4023 GCA_964581005.1 uncultured bacterium | reverse complement strand
CTTTAAATCGGATCTATGCTCAACTCAAAGGCGAAACGCTGAAATCAATACCTCGATCGGTGCGACTTTATCAACCCTCTGGAGATCCGTTTCGGGATCTTTATTGGCATGGGCTGCATCGAATTGCTACGGAATATGGTGCAGTTTGTCTCTATCTTTGGCTGATGACTCATTCGACTGGAGTGCTCTATCAAGTCTTGAGTGAGTTGCTCCAGGATGAGATCAATCACCTGATCAAATTTTGGGGGTTTGGGATCTGGGCGTATCCTCAATCTGCGCTCCATCACTTGAGAACCATCGTGAGTTTGATGAGGGTTCGGAAGCGGGTTGTGCAGCAGTCAATGGATCTGAGGTCAACCAATCTAGAGGCATTCGATTCCAAAGAATTCCAGGATCTCTCAAACCAAGCGAGTCTAACAGCAACTTTTGGGCGAATGATGGGGGTGTTGGCTTGGTCCGAATGGCCGATCCCGCTGCGATTCGAGTTTGTCTGGATCAGTAGTCATCTTCTCGTGCATTTGACGCGGTGGAGTTTGAGCTTGCGGCCTGAGGATCTCAATGCTTTCTTGGGGACTCCTCCCTTGCCGTTGAAATCACCTTCCTGATGAACCGGATCCTCAGCTGTCTTGAGAGGCAACGCCGATCCTTTTCCTGTAGAGCCTGTAGAGACAGAAGATTTGCTGAGGATCTGAGGATCTCTACGGCTGAAGTATCTCTAAACCTAAGGAGTTGTATGCAGACACTCAATCACGATCTCATGTTGACCAGAAGACGCAGGATGCCAGAGATCGATGTGGCCGAACCTGTGCTCTATACTCCCAAAGATCTCGATCTAGCTCGGCTGCCCCAGCATGTTGCAGTGATCATGGATGGCAATGGGCGGTGGGCTCAACAACGAGGGTTACCCCGGATTGCAGGCCATCGTCAGGGAGTGGCTGCCTTGAAAATCATCCTACGTTGCTGCAAAAACTGGGGGATCCCGGCCCTCACAGCCTATGCCTTTTCAACCGAAAATTGGAGACGTCCTGAGGAAGAAGTCACATTCTTGTTGCGATTATTTGAACAAGTGTTGCGGCAGGATCTTGAGGAACTTGGACAGGAAGGGATCCATCTCCGGTTGATTGGGGATCTCTCTTCTCTACCGCGATCGTTACAAGCTGTGATCCAAGAAGCTATGGAGATTACATCGACGAATCAGACCGTTCACCTGACCATTGCCTTGAACTATGGTGGGCGCGATGAGATCTTGCGGGCCTGTCGTCAACTGGCAACCCAGGTGCAGCAACAGAAATTGGATCCTGATGCGATCGATGCAAACTGTTTAACTCAAGCTTTGGATACGGCAGGGTTACCGGACTTAGATCTCTTGATTCGGACCAGTGGAGAAATGCGGTTGAGTAATTTTCTGTTGTGGCAAGCCGCTTATGCTGAATTGATCTTTAGTCCAGTGCTATGGCCAGACTTTAATTCGGAGGAATTTTTCAAGATCCTTTACACCTATCAAAATCGGAGTCGGCGTTTTGGCCAGATTTAATCCGTGTCTTCGTTAACCGAAATTGGGGAAATGCCTATATCGATCGCGTTTTCACAAGCGGCTTGGGCCAGAGGGCTGGGAGTTGCGCTACCCAGGGACCATTGACTCTCAAAGCTGGGGTTGGTTTGATCCGGAAGATACCCTTTGGCCTGAATGATCCCTTGTTGATCATCCGCAGAGAGGACTAACTCTTTCTTCTCTAGATGTTGACGCTGGAGGGGAGAAACTCTCACATTGTCTGGTAAAAGGGTCACTCGTATGGCTGCAGCTTCCTCCGGATCTAAGGCGGTTGGCCATTCTCCTGCTCCCAAACTTGAAAAAAGGTAATTCACATACTCTGAAGCTTGGCCCTGAGGATACACAACATAGAAACAGGATCGGCTGAGATGCTTACGGGTGGCCATTGCAGCCATTGCCTCGGACGCTTGGGCCAAGTCTGGATCAGCTGCTTGACAACTCGTTAAACCCATCAGAGAAACCGCAAGCAACAGAGTCCAAGAGTATAGCTGTTGGGAAGATGCCTGCATCGAAGGGCCTCGTTACGGTTGAACACACTGATCGTACAGGGTCTTAGTCTTAGCCAGCTATGTTCTGGGGAAGGACTTCATAAAGACTCTATTTTGCTCAGAGCATGAGGGATTTGATCTAGGATTGCTCTGGGAACGGGCGTAGGATGAGAAAGAACAGCTTGTGGATCGATTCTGAAGAGGAGCAGCAGCATGAAATCTCCTTTAGAGCAATTGGGTTCGGGCTCGATCCCGTCTGCTGTCGAAAGCCCCTTGCAGTTGGTTGGCAATACCCCCTTGATCCGCCTTCGTCGTGTGACTGCAGGGTTACCCGAAACTGTTCAGGTGTATGGCAAAGCAGAGTACGCCAATCCAGGAGGATCGGTCAAAGATCGCCCTGCCCTCAACATGATCTTGACCGGAGAACAGGATGGTAAGCTGGTCCCTGGCAAAATTATCCTTGATGCAACCTCCGGCAATACGGGGATCGCCTATGCCTGGATCGGTGCAGCCAAAGGATACAAGGTCAAACTGGCTTTACCGGCTAATGCTAGTCCAGAACGGAAGCAGATCTTGCAAGCGTATGGGGTTGAGCTGATTCTGACGGATCCGGCCTTGGGATCGGATGGGGCAATCTACAAAGCCAGAGAGCTCTATCAATCGGAACCTGATCTCTATTTCTACCCGGATCAGTACAGCAATCCCGCGAATTGGCAGGCTCACTACACCACCACAGCCGTTGAGATCTATGAGCAAACCCAGGGGCGAGTCACTCATTTCGTGACAGGGTTAGGGACAAGCGGCACCTGTATGGGTGTAGGACGACGCTTGCGGGATTACAGCCCCACGATCCAAACCATTGCCATGCAGCCGGATTCTCCGTTTCATGGTCTAGAGGGGTTGAAGCATATGCAAACAGCTCTGCGGCCTGCGATCTACGATGAAACGTTACCGGATCGTAATATTGAAGTCTCAACCGAAGCGGCTCAGACTATGGTGAAGCGCTTGGCTCGTGAGGAAGGCTTATTTGTCGGGATCTCAGCGGGTGCCAATGTCGTTGCAGGACTGCAGGTGGCTCAGGAGCTTCAAGAGGGTGTGGTGGTCACGATCTTGTGTGATGGGGCTGAAAAATATCTATCTGAACGGTTCTGGTCTGAACCTTAACCATTTGGGAACCGAAGCTGGATGTGGATCTGCCAACGCTGACCATGGTGAACCAGGAGAGTCAGATCAGTTGCTAGAAAATCTGCTTGAAAGGATCGATGTTGAAATTCCGGCCAAGCAGTCTTGAAGGCTTTGGGGGTTAGATCTCGAAAGGCAACCGTCATATGAGGCTTAAAGGATCGAGTTTGGGTCTTTGGATCAACAAGATTGAGCTCAGTTTCTAAATGCTTAGCGAGATCTGAATGTAAGCGGATTAGATCAGCTGTGGGAGAAATATGGAGATAGATCACTCGTGGAGGAAAGGCTGCAAATCCATCAAGTTGGATCTGGAGTGGGGATCGTTGCAAGGCAAACCGGGTCAAACAGGCAACCAGATCATTGCGGCGATTGGTTGGCCAAGGAAACGGAGGATGCAATGTAATATGGGGAGGAGATTTCAGAGCAGCGCGGCTGTTGAATGTTTGACTAAAATACTGCTTGATCTCGGTGACTTGATCCTGAAGGGGTTGAGGAGGGAGCAGAGCTACAAAAAAGAGTTGCTGGTTTGGATCGGCTGAGTGTGAGCTCATCTAACGTATCAGAGCAAAGAGGCCTAAAGACAAACAAGAGAAAGTATAAATGAGTCGCCCTAACCTTGCATCGGTGTTTAACCTTCAGTGATCTTGTAGACTGACGAGGACTTCGGATCCTCAGATTTCTGATCCCCAGGAGATGTTGAAATCAGCACGGATGCTCGATTCAGCCGATCCTGAGGAATTCTCCAGAGCAACCCTGATCCCACCCAAGATCGCCTATGGTAGTGGGTGATCGGCTTCTCGT
>CAZONZ010000398.1:0-4037 GCA_964581005.1 uncultured bacterium | reverse complement strand
CCCCGCCCCCCCCCCCCCCCCCCCCGGCCCCCCCCCCCCCGCCCCCCCCCGCCCGCCCTCCCCCCCCAGACCCCCGGTAGACAGCGGCACCACGTTTTGCCACTGAGGGTGTTTTTCACCCGTGATCCGACCGATGACGACAATCTGGGTTAGCCCTGTGGGGGAGTGATCCTGGAGCTGGCGTTGGATCTGCTGCAGAGGCAAATGGGGGCCAACAGGCACCTGGGCTGGATATTCGATCAAAACGTAGAGCTTCTCGCCCCTGAGAGAGAAACGAGGCTGAAGTTCCGATAGAGCTAACTTCAGGATCCTAGCGATTTCGGGTGGACCCACAGTGTTGGCCATGTTAAGCCCGCTTCCGAATAGGTCAATCTTAAGGGGAAAGCCAGACAAGAGGGGTTTGAGACCCTGAGATTCTAGCCCATGAGCTCATGAATTTCACGCATGTTGAGCCGATCAGGAAGACGTGATAAACTAGCGAGACTCTGAACACCTACGGACACCTCTAAAGACATATTGGCAACATCTGCTAGCGGAACAGGTTAAGCTTGGGGAAGCTGGGGTAAAAGGGTATCCGAAACGCTTGTTCAGTTGATGCAGATCAAGCCTCCTTGATACTTTTAACTTTAACGATGGGAATCAGCCTACAAAGAGTTGCAATCGGAGTCAAGCATACGGATTATGAAACGATCTGGGTGGTTAGGAATGGTCCTAGGGTTAGGATGGGGGCTGGTCAGTTTGGGAACACTGATCTTGGGAATCACGATCTTGCCAACCTATTTTGCAACCGCAGAGCGTCGGACTATTCAAAATCAACTCAATCATTTAGCTCGTATTGCTACTTCCGATCCTGATCATTTTGAACGTGAAGTTGAGTCCTGGATCCCATCTACCTCTCCTCAATCTGGATCCACAAATCCTGCAAAACAGGGATCTGCACCGCCTCTAACGGCTAGTCTTTATAGTCTTGATCTGAGCTCTGATCCTATTTTGTTGAGGAGATTATCATCAGAGTCTGGTGAATCTAAAGATCTGACTGAGTCCTTAAATGCAAATGCTCAATCGAGTCGTATTAGTGACCCGAATGATCCCAATGATTCAACTAGTAATTCAAATAATAATTCAAATAATAATTCAAATAATAATTCAAATAGCCGATCGAATGCTCTTCCTAGTCTGTCAGCAGATGAGTGGGAACAGATCTATGTCCAGCTAGCTCAGATCCAGCAAAATAATCCAGATCAGCTACCAACTTTACTTCAACAAGTTTCACCTAGTATATATCAAGGCTATGCCCTACTCGATCACAACCTCGGTCAGTCGGCAACACTGCTACACATGCAGGCGACTGGATCGGTTCGATTCATTGGCCAGCTGGTTGCTTATGGCTCTGCAGGGATCATTCTTTTACTGGTGATCTCTGGGGGAGGATTGCTGATCTGGATTGACAAACAAGAATCCGTTTACCGCACCATCTTTGACGATACTCAAGAAGCTGTCTTTTTAGTAGACGCCCAAACTCAGCAGATCTTGAAGGTGAATGCTGCCTTTGAACGATTATTAGGATACTCCGAGTCTGAAGCTAGTCAACTGACTCTCAAAACGATCATGGCGGAAAAAGCTCACCAGAGTGATCAGCAACGCAATACCTTCATTCAGGGAATTTTACTCAAAGAGGACGACTACATTGGCGAACAATGCTATTTCCATAAAAACAAATCCTTGATCTATGTTGAAGTTAGCTCCAGCTCGTTGATCTTAGATCATCACCCAGTTCTCTGTTTAGTCGCTCACGATATTACCACTCGCAAACGGGCTGAGATCCAGTTACGCCATAACGCCACTCACGATAATTTAACAGGTTTGCCGAATCGAGCCTGGTTCATGGCAAAGCTTAAAAAAGCATTTTACTTGATGCAAAAACAACGCACCTTGATGGCCGTTCTGTTTCTTGATCTGGATGGTTTCAAGGTGGTCAATGACAGTTTAGGCCACACTGCTGGAGATGAGCTCTTGGTCACCATCGGCCACAAATTATCCAATAGTCTTTATCCCGGCGAGATCTTAGCTCGATTTGGTGGAGATGAATTTGTTGTTTTATTAGAATACATTTATGAGAATCAGGATGCCATTCAGGTTGCTGATCGATTGATCCAAACATTTCGACCACCCATTCAACTACGAGGACAATTAATTCATATCAGTGCCAGTATTGGGATCGCGTTTCGGGATGGGTTAATGACGCAAGCACACGGTGAGGATCGACCCGAACAGATTTTACGAGATGCCGATATTGCTATGTACTGGGCTAAATCAAGAGGTCGATCGCAATATGCCATCTTTGATCAAAACATGCATGATCAGGCCATCTGGCGGCTGAAGATGGAGAATGAGCTACGCCAAGCTCTTGATCAAAATGAACTGGATGTTTTTTATCAACCGATTATTCAGCTGTCTACAGGTTATGTGCTCGGATTTGAGGCATTAGTGCGCTGGAATCATCCCCAAGATGGCTTTATTTCCCCAGGTGAGTTTATCCCACTAGCCGAGGAAACAGGCTTGATCATTCCTTTAGACTGGTGGGTGCTTGAACAGGTCTGTCACCAGCTTCGATCCTGGCGGCAGTATCTTCCTCCCTCAACCTTTATCTCCGTAAGTGTTAATCTTTCCGGTCAGCAATTTTCAAAACCAGGATTAGCCGATCGGATCGCTCAATTGATCTCTGATCTCAATTTAGAACCAAAAATGATCAAATTAGAAATTACGGAAAGCTTGATCACTGAAGATGACAACACGGTCACCTCAACATTGTCACAGCTGCGAGAGTTTGGGGTGCAACTCAGTATTGATGACTTTGGGATCGGGTATTCCTCTCTGAGCCGCTTGCATAATTATCCGATCAATACGCTCAAGATCGATCGAGCCTTTATTTCACGAATGGGTCCAAACGGTGAAAACTCTGAAATGGTGCGGATGATCATTTCGCTAGCCCATAGTTTAGGGTTAGATGTGATCGCAGAAGGGATCGAGACCGAGGAACAGTTGAAGGTGATCTCGTCCATGCGGTGTGAGTTTGGGCAAGGCTATTTCTTCTCTCGTCCACTGGAAAAAACTTTAGCTGAGGCTTACTTGATCAAGCATGTAGAATCTTATTCCCTTCAGTCGCTTTGAATACCAGTGATAACTAGCGATCACCCAAAGCGATATCTGGAGAAAACCTAGTATTAGGTTACAGTTGAATGATTCGATGATCTATTCCCGATCCACAATTTGGCCAGAGAGTCCTAGCGAAGCGATCGATTGCAAAGCTTGCTCAGCACTGCTGCGGAGTCGATACGTGCCCACTTGGATCACCGTTTGGCCCTGGTAACTGCGGAGGAAGGCATCTGGTGCGATCGTTTGGACCTCAGCTAGTCGATCGACTCCAGTTTCAGTGGGAACCAAAACCCAGAAGGCCGCCTCCCCTTCAGCCAGTGTGGGTTGTTGATCAGAGGGATCCTCATGTGTCTCAGTGTTCCCAGAAGCAGATGGGTTACTCGGATCCTCACTCAGATCTTCAGCCGTGGCAGTACCAGGATCAGGTTCTGACGGTGGCGCGAGTAGGGATTGGGCTCGACGCAGATCGGCAGGAAAGACTCCGGCTTCATGACCTTGACTGGCGAGTTGAGCGATCTGAGGCTGGGCTGAGTCCTCATCGGCAAAACCACCTGTTTTGACAACCTGCAGACCATCGTAAAGTAAAGGGATCGACTCTGGAATGAGTTCCTGAAGGATCCCCAGTTTCTCCCCAGTTGGATCCGCTACCAAAACCCAAAACGACTCACCTGCAGCAACGATTGAGCCAAGATCTTCAGATTCAGTCCCAGTCGTAGCCTGGATAGGCATGTTAGGGGTAGGCACCGATTGAGTCGAGGGAGCCGCAGATCCCCTGTTGGACGAATTTTGGTCTGCATCTGAGCCTGGATCCGCTGCATTAGCGCCTAAAAGGGTGGAGGAAACAGCTACAGCCATAAATCCCTGGCCTTGTAACCAGCGGG
>CAZONZ010000397.1:0-4038 GCA_964581005.1 uncultured bacterium | reverse complement strand
CCCCACCGCGCCCGACTCCAACCTCGTGGACGTGATCTCGCCCATGGTGGGAACCTTCTACAGTGCTCCAGCGCCTGGAGATCCTGACTTTGTCCGTTTAGGCGATCAGGTGCAAAAGGGACAAACGCTTTGCATTATTGAGGCCATGAAATTAATGAATGAACTCGAAGCCGAAACATCAGGTCGGATTGCAGAGATCCTGGTGAAAAACAATCAGCCGGTTGAGTTTGGCCAGGTTCTGATCCGAATCGATCCTGGTGAATAGATCAAGGCTGAGCTAAGAGTCAAACGCCAGAAAAAATCACACACCCTAAGGATCACGATCAGCTTACGAAAAACGAAAAACTGATTTATACTGAGCTCCTTCTTATTGAGCTCCATAACCAGAGATCACAACCCAGATTGTGCGGGCCAAAATGTGAAAATCCAGCCAGGGTGACCAATTGCGAACATAGTAAATATCTAGAGCCAACCGCTGGGGGAAACTGAGTTTGTTCCGTCCTGACACTTGCCATAAACCCGTAATTCCTGGCAAAACCTGGAGAATGATCTGTTCGGATCCATGCATTTCTGGAAGTTCACGGGGAATATAAGCGCGTGGCCCCACCAAACTCATATCGCCAACCACCACATTCCAGAGTTGGGGTAACTCATCCAAACTAAACTTACGCAACACTCGCCCTACACGAGTCACCCGTGGATCATGGCTCAATTTATGAAAGATCTCGTACTCTCGTCGTGCTTCCGGATCCTGTTGCAAAATCTCCTGGAGCCGCTCCTCTGCATTGACATACATACTCCGGAATTTATAAGCCTTAAATCGCTGCCCAGATCGCCCTAATCGCTCCTGAGCAAACAACAATGATCCTGGCGAATCTAACTTAATCAGTACAGCCAAAATGACTAACACGGGAGCTAGCAGCACCAATCCCACTGACGATCCAATTAGATCAATCAAGCGTTTTAACCAGCGGCTGCGAGGATTCAATAATTGTTGTCGTACTTCCAATCCTAAAATTCCACCAATATCCTTGGCCTCCACCCACAGACTGGAAAACCCGATCAGATCCGGGATAAAGATCAGATGATGAAAATATTGGCCATGGTGCTCAATCATGGTTTGCCAGAGTTGACCAAAGCTATGGGGGATAGCTACAATCGCATACGAAATCTTAAAATGCTGGGCCAATTCAGAGGCCAGTTTTGTAGAGCCCAAGCACGGAACCCCTTCCACATGATCTTGAGTGGGTTGAGGATCGTCTGGATCACTGAGAACGGCGACCGGCTTAAGCCCCAAGGTCGGTTGCTGCTTCAGAATTTGAATCAGGCGTTGCCCAGCTGCTCCAGAGCCCAAGATCACTACAGGATGTCCCCACCAAGATGTCCGAGCCAACCCGGAGCGAGTCAGTGAACGCAAAAACGGGACCAATAATAGCGACAAGCTCCAAGCGATCAAGAATAAGCTGCGGGAATAGTCATCCGAGACCTTCAATAAAAAGATCACAACGCCTAGAGTCAGATATACAAGATTGGTGGAAATAGTGATCAGCCGCAGTTCGCTGGCGGGATTCAGCGTCACCCCAGAATAGAGTCCCTTCACAGCATACGCTAGAATAAACAACCCAATTGCAGGCCAGAGCTCAGCATAAAAACTTAGATCTAATCGTTGACCAAACAGATAACGAATTTGAATACTTAACCCACCTGCCACCAAGAGAGCCAGGATATCAGAGCTGATCAAAAGAGCCATCGTTAAGCGAGGTCGGGGGAGGGGAGCCAGCGACTTGGCTAACCAACGTCCCAACCTGACTCGATCAGCCTCAGGATCGATCAATTGCTGAATGGGAAGGGGCTCTGCCATGATAAACAACCTGATGTGAGCAACCTGATCTTGAATCACTCCAGCGCATGATCAAGCTTCAGACGATTAACCAATACTCTCAACCCGTCTATGAATGTAGGACATACTTAATGTATAGAGCATAAACTGAAAGGCGCAGGTAAGGCCCCTGATCCCAGAGAGAGAATCTCTTACTCAATCATCACCCCGTTCGACGTAATCGAATTAGGATTAAGATCGTGCTCAATATAACACTACGACCCTAAGAAAGTCGGTTGGGGAGATTACACAATTTTTCCAGATGATCAGAAATGCTTGGGAAAGCCCATTCAGCTCTAGAACTTAGGCAACAGCAGAAGCCAATCCCATTCCCCCATCTCGGTTTAGGTTGCCCGATTTTGGCGATCCAATGCGGTCAGCACGGTATAAAGCATCTCGATCCGGAGTAGGTGAGTTCCGGCCTGTTGAGCTTGGTGAAGAGGATACCCAACGATGGCTTCAACTTCGAGAGGACGGCAGCACTCATAGTCTACTTTCATACTGGTGCGATAGGGAGCCATCTTTTCAGTACGGGCCAACATATCCGCCACAATCGTCTCCGAGAGGATCCGCCCACAGGCCGCAGCTCCTGCAACCACTTCCTCCATCACGTGCTGAGCCAGCTGACGAGTCAACGGATCCTGCATGATCTGATCGGTCGTCGCATTGAGAACTACAGATAAACCATTAAACGGAATATTCCAAACCAACTTTTCCCACCGAGTCTGGAGCAGATCTGGCGCAAGGACTATCGGGATCCCAGCCTGCTCAAAATCGGCCCCGATCCGGATCATTCGAGGAGTGATCCCTTGAGGGATATATCCACTGGCATAATCGGCTAACTTAACGGTTCCATAATCAATATGCCGGATCCGACCTAGACCGATCTTATTGGCACTAATGAAACATAAGCCCCCCATCACCCGATCCGAGCCAACAATCGCCGCAACCTGATCTTCTCCCCCTAACCCATTTTGAAGCACCAGCACGATCCCATTGGGTTTGATGATCGGTGGAATCAGATCGGGCAATAGATGGTTTTGAGTGGTTTTGAGCGCTACAACCACCACATCACAAGCGGGCATATCAGCCACATTGGCATAGGCATTCACCTGGGGCAATTGCAAGCTATGGATAGGCGATTCGATCTGCAAACCATGAACTCGCACATGCTCATAATCTCGATGGAGCAGGAAATGGACCTCGCACCCACTAGCCTGCAAGCGCGATCCGTAAAACCCTCCCAACGCTCCCGTTCCGACAATTGCATAAGACAGTTGATCTCTACGATCCCATGCGGTTGTTGTTAAACCTGTCATCTTCCCCTCTAGCTCGTTCTAACAACACTCGATCTTCACCATCCTGTTCCTGTAGATGCACTCGCACCCCATCGTCGATCTCCGTTTCAATCACCTGACCGACATAATCGGGCTGAATCGGAAATTCTCGATGTCCTCGATCGATCAGAACCGCCAATCGCACAACCTGAGGCCGCCCAAAGTGGTGAAGAGCTTCCAACGCTGCTCGAACCGTCCGCCCCCGAAAGATCACATCATCCACTAAAATCACCTGCCGATCCGTAACATCCTGCGGCATCTCCGTTCGATCGGGTGTGCGCAACCCAGATCGTTCTAGATCATCGCGGAAAAAAGTAATATCCAACGCCCCCACAATAGGAATCGAATCAGGGGGTGAACTCTGCTGCCACAGACGTTGAGCTAAGCGATGGGCCAGCGGAACGCCACGAGTCCGGATCCCAACCAAGGTCACCACACTTAGATCTGGATGCCCAACCCGAATCTGCTCAGCTAGATTTTGGATCCATCTTTGCAGCTGAACGGCATCCCCTAACTCAACAACCGAGCGAGTCACTAGCTTTGCTCCTTTCCACTCAAACCGATCAACCCTGCTAAGCGATCAGCCAACCCCAATTGGATGCAACCGGCCAGCTCAGGTCCTTCTCCAGATTTCGGATACCAGAGCATCTCAAACTGAAAAAATACTTTGCATCTCTTTACAATCCTGAGGATCCCTGGCATCATAGTTTTAACGCGCAAGCGTTGTTTCATCATCTAGCACATCATCCTTTTTTAGGAATCATAACCATGACCACTGTCATTCAGCGTCGCTCTAGCAGCAACGTTTGGGAGCAGTTCTGC
>CAZONZ010000396.1:0-4045 GCA_964581005.1 uncultured bacterium | reverse complement strand
AATGCGCCCAATACTTCTGTATTTAATAATACGCTTTTAGGTGAGCTTACCCTGATCAACCTGCTAGCCCTCCTATGATCATCTCAGGCAATGAAGAACATCTGTATCGATTGGTCATGAATGTAGTGAGCAATGCTTTGAAATATACTCCCTCTGGAGGCAAGGTGAATATCCAGTTACATTCGATCGATCGTCAGGCTCTGATCAGTGTAGAGGATACAGGGATTGGTATTCCTTCAGCCGAGTACCACAAAATTTTTGACCGGTTTTATCGGATCGACCAGAACCGCTCTCAGCAAACGGGTGGTACAGGTTTAGGACTGTCAATTGCCCTTGCGATCGCTCGATCTTACGGGGGTGATATTCAAGTCGAAAGTGAGATAGGGCAAGGGAGCAGATTCACCATTAAGCTACCCATGACTACGATGCTGAGTAGGACCATGTATTAAGTATCGCAGCGGTCGTGGGGGATTTGCAGAACAACTTCACTTGCATGCTTAGTCCAGATCAAACAATTTCAATAATCCCCATCATGCCCAAATCCTCGTGATCCAAAATGTGGCAATGATATACGGTCTTACCTGGGTAGTCTGAGAACCTGACACGGATCTTAACCGACTCTCCTCTTGGGATCAAAACAGTATCCTTCCAAGCTCGATAAGGCTCAGGTTGGCCATTGCGGCTGATGATCTGAAATGGGTTGGTATGCAGATGAAAGGGATGATCCATGATCCCTGTATTGACAATCTCCCACTCCTCGATGGTGTCTAGCTTGACCTGAGTGTCTACTCGTTGATGATCAAAAGCTTGCCCATTGATTAGAAAAGCCATACCCTGGCCAGGAGTCATGCCGTGGTTAAGAACAAAACGGCGGCTCAGGTCGGTTGCAGATAGCTCCTCGACAGCCACAAGACGAGAAGGTAAGGGTTTCAGATCTACAGAGCCTGAGTAAGTAATCGTGGCCAGGGGTTGAGGGGCTGCTGAAGCTTCAGTTTGGAACCGCCCACCCATTCCAGATCCCATCATGCCTCTCATACCCCGACCGGATTCCGTCATCCCCATTCCACCCCGAAAATAGGGCAAGTTGAGAAGACGGTATTCACCCGATTTCTGGATCCCCTGCACCAGCAGATCGGCACGTTCTCCAGGAGACAGCAAAAGGTCAGAGACTTCCACTGGAGCAGAGAGGGAACCCCCATCACTTCCGATCAGATATAGGGGATGATCTTCCAGGGCCAATCGATAGAAGCGTGACGGAGAGGCATTGACGATTCTCAGCCGCAGCAGATCACCTGTGGCCAGTTTAAAGGATGGCTTGATGGTCCCATTCACCGCCAAGGTTGATCCCTCTCGTCCATTCACCAGGATCATCGGGTTAGAAGTCCCATCCTGATCAAAATCCTGCAGGACTAGAAACTCCTCTTGAGCGGATTGGAGCTCGGGAATACTATCCAGGTTTCCTCGCACGACAATCAAGCCCGCTAATCCCCCAAACAATTGTTCTGCTACCAGTCCATGCCAGTGAGGATGGTACCAGGCCAGGGTAGAACGATGATCTAGGGGCAGAGTGAACTCATAAGTTGCCGTTTCCCCAGGCGCGATCTGTCGAAAGATATCATCTGCTTTGCCTGCAGGAGGAATATGAAGGCCATGAAAATGCAGATTCGTATTCTGATTTAGCTGATTGGTAAACTGGATCCGCACCTGATCTCCTGGACGAAGTTCCAGTCGAGGCCCAGGGATCTGGTCGTTGTAACTCAATAGATTAGCACGTTTTCCCCCAAGAGAAATTGAGCTACGGCCAGCCCTCAGATCCAGCTCTAACAACCCCTCTGGATCGGCTCTGTGGATCAGCGGAGACTGAGTCTGGCTCCTGATCGGATGAGCTAGGGCAACAGATCCTGCAACTCCACCAGAGAGGAACAGAAATTGGCGGCGGTTCATGGCTATACCTCTATATATTAGGGGCTAGGGTTCGATGGCTTTAATCTGAAATTGATTCTCTGCCACCCTGATCTCGTAGGAAGTCAGATTTTCTTCAGCGGGGCCCATCACCAACTGGCCATCGGGAGCAAACCGAGAGCCATGACAGGGACAGAAAAACTGCCGATTCTCCTGATCCCAATCCACGGCACACCCCCGGTGCGGGCAAAAAGGACTGACTCCCAATAGCTGATCATTATCGGTGTCCTTGACGATGATCACCTGCTCAGTCAAGACTTGACCCAGATCATCAACGAGAGAGGCCGGTCCCACTAACGTCGTAAATCCATCCTCAGTTACCTGAGGTGAGTGATCTTCTCCCTCATGAGCCTGAGCAAGGCCCTTGATCCCCAGACTGGAGAGGACAGCTGCGGTCCACAGGAATAAGCGCCGCCTGCTCGCTGTCATCCTCACATTCATAGACTGACTCCTTTCACCGACTTCGTTATCTTAAGATCTCCAGTTGGGTGAAGAGTCAAGCCCCAGGGTGGATCTCCAGTTGACTAGAGAGTTGCAGAATGGATCAAGAGGTAACGCTCAGGAGGCCAGCGATGGAGACCAAGACCCCAGTCAAGATGAAGATCGGGGAGATCTGTACTCAGAGTGGTGTGCCCATCCGGACGATTCGCTACTACGAGGATCTGGGGCTGATCCAGTCCTCTACCCGTACCTATGGGGGCTTTCGCCTGTTTTCAAAAGAGGTCTTGCCTCGGTTAGCTTTCATCCGGCGGGCTCAGGGACTGGGATTCAGTTTGGAGGAGATCAAACACATCCTGACCATTCACGACCAAGGGGATCTGCCTTGCGATGAGGTCATTACCCAGATCCAGTCCAAGGTTGAGCAGATCGATCATCAGATCCATCAGCTACAGCTTCTCAAGTACCAGCTCCTGAGCTTGGTGGCTGAGGCCCAGATCCCGGAGGAGCAGCAACAAGGGATCATTTGCCCGATTATTCAGCCGATTCAGGAATGGTGATGGTCATCCAAGGCTCATACCGGAGGATGTAAATCCATGGAGAGCGTTATCAAGATGAGACGATGTCATTAACCTATCTCCTTGAGCTCTAGACTTGCAGATCTAGCCGCCGCAAGGTCTGGGCATTGATCGCCACGATGAAAGTGATGTGTGGACAAAGTCGTGGCCTCCCCCTATCAACAGCCTGGTGGCGTAGATCTCAGGGACAGAGACCTACCATGACAGTCTAAAGTCTCTACCTGACTAGAGCATCAACACCAAATCAGCAAATCAGGATCTGAGCAGCCCTTGACTCTATCGTCGGGTGGAGGTTTTATGATCAGGACTGGCTGTTAAGAGGAAGTGAACATGAAGTATCCCATTGGCTGCAAATCTCGTTGGCGTGTTCCAACTGTCATCGCTGCAGTGACGCTGGGAGTTGGCTCCCTGCTTGTGGGTCCTGCTTTTGCTGGAGACTCCACCCAACTGAAGACCCCGGTGATCACCACCTACCGGAGTTCCACCTGTGGATGTTGCCATGGCTGGGTGGAACATATGGAAGCTGCTGGGTTTGAGGTGAACGATATTGTCACTGATGACATGGCTGCTGTGAAACAGGAGCATGGGATCCCAGAAGGGTTACTCTCCTGCCATACCTCTGTTGTTGGAGACTATGTAATCGAGGGGCATGTCCCAGTGGATGCGGTTCAGCGCTTGCTCAAGGAACAGCCAAATGTGGCTGGATTGGCCTTGCCAGGAATGCCGATCGGATCTCCTGGTATGGAGTTTGGGGATCGGGTGCAGCCCTTCACCGTCGTGACCTTTGATGAGCGGGGCAAACCAGCGGCCTTTCAGGATTACCCGTAACTTGATGGAGTGAACTGGCAAAGTACACAGGCTCTAGTCCCAGGATGGGGAGTTGCTGACTGAATCGGAGCGAGAGAACAGCCGTTCTGCTAACTTTGCCCACTGTGAAGTCCCCTGCCCCCCATCCCAGATCCCCCAGCCGTGCTGTTTGGACATCTTGCCCCAGGTCTTCTCTCCCCTCATAAGCTCTCATGCCAGCTAAAGACATCTATCACGACACGGTCAGAGCCGCACTGGTC
>CAZONZ010000395.1:0-4057 GCA_964581005.1 uncultured bacterium | reverse complement strand
GGTGTGTCCTGATCTGGAAACCTTTCGTCAGTCCCTAGAATGATCGTGCTGAGACAATAGGGATGGGAGCGATCGGGTCACCTAACTGCGTAACCCCTGTGTGGTCTGACGTCAGGAGGTAGGCTTAGATCAACCTGTGAGGGACAGACCATGACGAAACAAGCGGATCTCGGCAGTAAGCGGCTGATCAGTCTTGATCTGCAGGGGTGGGTAGAGTGGATCACCCAAAAGCCTCAAGTCCAAGCCCAAGAGATGATCGGATCCGGGTTTGAGTGGGTTGGACGGGAAGGTGATGTCTTGATCCGTGCCTGGGATCCTCAGGTAGGCCACTTCCTAATCGCCAATGAAATCCAACTGCGCTACACCCCCAAAGTCCCCCGTCGGATCCGGGCCTACGCCGCCTTAGCAGAAGAAAAATATGAACTACCCGTCTTTCCTATTCTCATCGTGATCCTGCCTGCCCCGGACACCGAGATCCCAACTGTCTACCAATCCCGCTTGTTTGAACTGGCAGCCTACCAAGATTACAAAGTGATTCAGTTAAGCCAGGTCGAAGCCAATCTAGTTTTCAGTCAACCGTTACCCACCCTGTTACCGTTTGTCCCGATCATGAAAGGAGGAGGAAACGAGGAAACGATCAAAAGAGCTTTGAGTGCTCTCCAACAGGATCCGACCCTAGCTGAGTTAGAGTCGTTGCTGGCGTTCTTTGCTAGCTTCGTATTGGAGACCGAAGTTGTAGCAGAGATCATGAGGTGGGACATGACCGTATTAAGAGAGTCACCCTGGTATCAGGAGATTGAGCAACGTGGGATCGAGATTGGCGAGCAGCGTGGGATCGAGATTGGCGAGCAGCGTGGGATCCTTGAGACCGTGATTGAGACGCTTGCGGTTCGTTTTCAGAGTGTGCCGGAGGATCTGGTTGCCCAGTTCCAAGCAATGACAGTTGATCAACTACGGCCTCTCCATCGTCAAGCTCTGGTGTGTCCTGATCTGGAAACCTTTCGTCAGTCCCTAGAATGATCGTGCTGAGACGATGGTTGTGGCAGAGATCATGAGGTGAGACATGACCGTATTAAGAGAGTCACCCTGGTATCAGGAGATTGAGCAACGTGGGATCGAGATTGGCGAGCAGCGTGGGATCGAGATTGGCGAGCAGCGGGGGATCGAGATTGGTGAGCAGCGGGGGATCCTTGAGACATTGATTGAGGCAATTGAGATTCGGTTTCAGAGTGTGCCGGAGGATCTGGTTGCTCAGTTACAAGCAATGACAGTTGATCAACTGCGCCCTCTCCATCGTCAAGCTCTGGTGTGTCCTGATCTGGAGACCTTTCGCCAGTCCCTATGAAGTGGGCAGGATCCGTCATTACCGAAACGAAGTCTGTGGACGAGCTCAGGTCAAGGTTTGATGGGATTGCCTATGATCTGACTTGAATCGAGATCGCAGGTTGAGCTCATGGTGCCGCCTCTGTCTAGTGTGACTCCTGCCAAACCGACTACCCCAACTAGCAGCACGCTCTTGGCTCAAATGCAAGCAGCTAACGACATTGTGGCCCAGTTAATGGGGGTTTCGACCCAACCTCAGCCCCCGATCCCTGTCTACTCCCCCAGAGCCCGTCTCGATCCGATGCCCGAAGCCCAGCCGATTGCAGAAACGTTGGTGCAAGCGTTGGTCAGCCGGTTAGGAGCAGCGTCAGCCCAGGTTTGGTTCTATGATCCTAGCGATCACACCTTTCAATCGGTGGCCCACAGGGGAGTGCAAAGCCCAGCTCATGATCAGCTCCAGCGACTCTATGCCAATGACACACCGATCGGTCAGGTGGTGCGAGAAGGCCAACCCCTTTTGAGCAATAATCTGGCCGCTGAGCCCTGGATCCCTGCCCCGGAGTGGACTGTCTCCGCCGGGCTGCGGGGATTTGCCGCCTATCCGATTAATCTCGGTCAAGAACCACTGGGAGCCTTATCGATCTTCAGCTATCAACCCTTAGATCCAGAGTTTTTAGAAGTTTTGAAATTTATTTGTTTCTACACAGCTAGTGCCCTGGTTAATGCCCGTCAAACAGCCCAGCTGCAACGCCAGACCCAACGCGATGCCCTGATCCGCCAGATCAGTCAACAGCTCCGTCAATCCCTAGATTTGGCCACGATGCATCAAACGCTTGTGGATCAAGTGGGTCAAGCATTGCAGGTCGATCGGTGTGACTTCTTGCGCTGGCTCCAACCTAAACGAACCGATGAGATCCTGGCGAGTTATGTTGCCCCAGAGATCCACGCACCCTTCAGCGATGCTCACAACGATCCCTATCAGTCGATCTTGAAGCATCCGGAGATTGAACAACGACTCCAAGCTTACGAGCCAGTGATGATCTCCTCAGAGTCCCCACTCGTGCGAGATCCTGATCGGGTGCTTCCTTCTGGTTATAGAGCCTGCTTGATCGTTCCCGTAGTGTTGCAACAGCACTATCAGCAGGAAGAATTGGGATTATTGACGCTGGCATCGAGGCAGCCGGATCATTTTGCTCAAGCCGAGATCGATCTGGTGCAAGCCGTAACCACTCAAGCGGCACTAGCGTTCAATAATGCCCAGCTCTACGAACAAACTCGGCAGCAGGCTGAACGAGCCGCGTTAATGAATCAGATCACCAGCACCGTTCATCAATCCTTGCGCTGGGATCAAATTGTGGCGATGGCGATGCAGGCATTACAGCGAACGTTGAATTTGAATCGGTGTTGTTTCTATACGTTGACACCGGACGGTCAAGCTGTGATCACAACCCACGAAGCTCGCTCCCCAGAGTTATCTCCCTGTGAGGGGCCTTATGATCTGAAAGATTTTGGTCCGTTTCGCCAAAAAATTGAGAGTGGCTTGATCGTGCAAATGGAGGATCTAAGCCAAGAGGACGTCTTACCTGTTGGCGCAAAAGTAATTCTAACTGCCCTACAGATCCAGTCGGGTGTGGTGGTTCCAGTTAAGCCGGATCGATCTCGATTTGTGTCTGAGTTTGGCCGTGAGGGTCATCAACATGAAGCTGAAGATCGAAAGGAGGAACGTCTAAGGGTTCCGATCGAAACTGAAGATCAACCGGCTGACGATCAGAAGGATCATCCCCTTCAAGCCAAGACCCTTGATCGGGATCAGACGGCTCAGCTGGAGGTTGAACCTGAGCATCGATCTGAAGTTGAGGTGAATGATCCCTCCAAATCGCTAGATCCTGAATCTCCGGTTTCCGATCTGACCCATGCGAACGAGCCGCCTCTGGGATCGTCTGATCTCGTGGCTTCAGAACCTGCGGATGTTCTGGGACTGGCTCAGGGGCGACTGATCGGGTTAGTGGGAGCCTTCAAAAGTCATGCCTACAGTTGGCAACCGGAGGAAGTCGAACTCCTGCAAGCGGTGGGTCATCAACTTGCCGTCGCGTTGACCCGTGCCGAATTGTTTGAACAAGCGCGGCAACAGGCTGAACGATTAGCCTTGCTGCACTCGATCACAGCTGTCATTCGCTCCAGTCTTGAACCAGCCAAGCTCTTCGATGCGATCACGCAACAGATCGGGGTGGCCTTTCAAGCTGACATCTGTATCCTGGCTCTCTGGCAACCGGAAGATGCGTGCTTGCGACCTGTGGGGATCTCGGCTCCGCAACTCACCCCTGCTCAATTAGAAGACCTCTTACCCGGACTCACCCTACTGCTGGGAGAACAACCGCAGGAACCGATCTGGAGTGAGCAACTATTGGCCGCACGAGTTCCAGGGATTGTACCGGATAGCACCCGCAGCAAATTGAAAACTGGCACCGAGCTTCTCGCCACCATGCGCACACCTGTCGTGATCGGGACCGATGAAACTGTTGTCGATCAAGACGTCCCTGTCCATTACCTGCCCATTCTCGATCCAACCCCCTCTGGACTCCTGCTGGTGCCTTTACTTGAGGGAGAGCAATTGATCGGTGGCATCAGTTTGAAGCGAATTGCCCCCAACGAGTTAGATGCTGCAAGGAGTCCTGGTGCACGCTGGAAACCTTGGACTAAAGCCGATCTCGATCTGGCTAAAGCGGTTGCGGAA
>CAZONZ010000394.1:0-4068 GCA_964581005.1 uncultured bacterium | reverse complement strand
CAATCGGCAAAATCAGTCATCGCATCTCGATTGGCATCGATCTCACCCTGCATACTGCCTGTACAATCCAGCACAACCATAATGTCCGACTTGCGTCCCCGCTCATCAAAGGTTTGGTAGAGCGAGGCATATGGATTGGCAGGTGCAGGAGTTGCGGGAGATTGTCCGATCTGAGCAGGTGGCTTTTGTTGATTGGGGGCGATCGGAATCGGCATGGGTGTTGTGGCACTGCCTTGATCGGGGAGAGTCGGTCCTCCGGTTTGACTAGGGAGACTGGGTCCCAAGTTCGGCAGCGGTTCACTTACGGTCGCGACATTCGCTTGATTGGGGATAGGGTTAGGATCTTTGGGTTTGGGCTGGTTTTGAGCTGAGAGAGATGCGCCACACTCTCCACAGAACTTGGCCGAGTCACTGTTGGCAGCGCCACAATTACGACAAATTTTCATGGGAGGGATCCTCAGATCTGCTTTAGGTTAAACGGCTTGGAGAAACGCAAAACGGAGAAACACATCTCCCACCTTTATCCGATCCCCATGTTTGACTTCAACCGGAACCTGTGGGGTTAAGGCCAAACCTCTCACCAGTGTACCGTTTTTACTGCCTAGATCCTGGATAAAGTAGTGATCCCCAGAGCGACTAAATTCCAGATGACGACTGCTAATGCTCAGATCACTGCCAGCAATATCGGCTCGACCAATCACTAAGGATCCTCCGGCTTCGGTATTAACCAGAGTCCGAGCCCCCCGATTACTGCCTGACTCGACAATCAACATCGGATAACGCAAATGGATATCGGCTGGCGGCTCCGGAAGTTCCTCATCTCTGGAATACCCCAACAGGGTCAACACCTGTTCAATCGACTCGATCCGCTCATCCGGATCCGTCATCACCATCATCGGCAAGACTTGATCAGCCTTGGGATTGAAGTCACAATGAAAACCATCAACATCAATACAGGTTTCTGGTGTGGGAACCTGGCTCAGAAACTCAAAAAAATCTTTGAGATCACGCCAACCTTTATACCTCCAATAATGTTGACCTGTAGTAAGTTCAAACAGAATATGACCTAGTGCATAAATATCAACTCGTGAATCTGCATTTCGACTTCCTTCTGGATTAACAAAGATCTCTGGAGCCATGTAGGGAGCTGTACCCATGAATTCTCCCACCTTAGTCAATTTCTTCTCCTTGAAGCGCGACACTCCAAAATCGATCACTTTGACTGTACTATCTTCCCCCACCAAAACATTAGCAGGCTTGATATCTCGATGAATAATATTATGGTAATGTGCATCAGCGATCCCTAATAAGATCTGGCGGAAAATCTTTTGCTTGAGAGACGAGGTTAGCTTGGCTTCATGGATCAATTTTTCTAGAGATTTACCAGAAAAGTAGTCAAATAGGATCAAAAACGTATTTTCATCCCATTCGCATAACCCTAAAGCTCGAACAATATAATCGGATGGGATCGATACACTGGCCTCGTTTCGGACACGCTCAGCTAAGGTGGTATCTGCATTAATCCCTTGCAACACTTTTAAACAATAAAGATCCCCGGTGGATACATCTGCAACTTTCCAGACAGTGCCAAACGCTCCGACCCCCAAGAGTTCAAGTAACTCAACCTGAGGGATAGATTCAATATCGAGGAGGGGAACTCGGCCTCCTGGCATGATCTGTAAGGGAGTTTTTGTCATAGGGGTTTAATCTCATCACCAGCTCAGTTTTGAAACGTATTGAACATGTCAGGATCTTTAATCTCGACATCCGTGATCCCAGTGGTCTCAGGGGAATCAGTGGGTTTTGGATCCGCGTCTTGGCCTCGATGCTTGTGATGGCCAAGATTGGCAGCCGGAACAGTATTCAAAACGCGGGGATCAACAGAGGGATTATACTGCCAGAGGATCAGCGTTTGGTTGTCGGTCTCGCCTTCTACTAATGAGATTTCGATCAACCGATCGGCTTTCTCCTCTAAACTCAAGGGCTCCGCTAAAATTGCTTGAATCTGATCTGGTAAAAGAGATCCACTGATTCCGTCTGAACAGAGCAGTAACAGATCGCTAGTTGCTAACGTAACCTCTGCTAAGGGTGAAGGGTTGGGAAACTTCTCCGATCCCAGAAAAAATTCCAGCTGACTGCGTTGAGCATGATACCGACCCATTTCCGGAGTGATCATCCCCACGTGGACCAGTAGACCTGCGACGGAGTGATCAACTGTTACCTTAGTCAAATCCTGATTCTGGTTGCGAAAATGAAACAATGGACTATCCCCTAAATTGATCACAATGGCTAGGTTTCTCCAGATCGCAGCAGCTACGAGTGTTGCCCCAGCCTTGCCCCAGTTATTGATCTTGATCATCCGCCGGATATGAGCACTAGACTGTTCCATCGCGGTTTGGAGGGCATGGGCAATCAGGGTTGGAGAAATCGGAGGTAAAGGATCCCGTTGATTGATCGAGGGAGCCAGGATTAAGTCTTCCACCAAAGCCAGGGAAAACTTTAAGAGCCCTTGGGAGCTGACATCCTCACCGTGAACATGTCCCCCCATCCCATCTGAGATCGCTAGCAGCGTGATCGGATCCCCTCCATGTGGAGTTTCATCCGTAGGATTGGGGGTGAGGGTAATCACCTGGAAGCTGTCCTCATTTCTGGAGCGTTTGTTGGTGTTGGTGCGGATCGCGTGCAGATGCGTCATAGGGCCAACCCAGACCGAGGAACAAAATACCTGACTTAAATTCTAGAGGGATCAGACAGAAGATGTCAGGATGCCCCGATCAAAAGAATACTGGGGCTGGGAGATCAACCCTGATTCGAGTTGAGAAGAGGCTGGAAAACTTGTCAAAAATCTTGATCTTGAGATGGGTAGTGGATTGAAGGTTAACGACTCCAGATCAAACGCTATGGATACTGTCTAGAGATCTTTCTTAATAATTAGATAAGCCTTTAAGCTTGGCCTCAATTGAGATTAAGGAGTATACTCAGTTCAGCAGTTTTGAGATGAGCAGGGGTTTGATCCTTGACATCGTTAGCAAGCGTTTTCTCCCATAGAGCTGGATGGATGGCTAATGGTTTGATCTAAAACTTGCAGTAGATCTGATTCTTGAAAATTCTGGATTTTGATCTGAGGCTCATTCCTATGTCTTGGGTTAAGGTTGTTGAGTTGGTGAGTCCTAACCGTTTTTCTTTGATGTGATGGAGGCTTGAAAAATGAAATCTGGTTGCGCAGGCACGGGTAGATCCTCAAATCCTACCTTGGTGTTTTTCAGATCCAGTTTGTCAGTTGCCCTTTCAGCTGCATCGATCATTGCTCTCTCTGGTTGTGGTGGTGGTGGCAGCATTTCGGGCCCTGTCCCACTCCCGACCCCACTCCCTGATCCTTGTGAAGGGATCATCGTAAACAATACTCTACCTGGTGGTGCCATCGTTTCTGGATCCTTTTCAGTTGGGGAGCAAGGAACTGTTCTGGGGGATCTTAATCCAGAAGAGAATAATTTCAAGTCCCTTCTACTTACTCCAGATGGTGCTCTAGCATCACCTGAAGATCCTGATGCTACCCTCTTTTTCTTTTCAGCTGATACTTACAAACTGATTGTACCTCCAGGCGATGATATTGTTGTTCAGATCGATTATTTGTCTGGGGACTACGATCCTTTCCTATTCGTGTTTGAAGTTCCACCTGAAGGAGTTGATGTTACGAATCCTGTTCTAGCAAACGATGATATTGATTTTGAGGGGGGTAATGTCAATTCTCGTATTGTCACAACGGGAGTTCTGAATGAGAATACCTGTTACATTATCTCCGCTGAGGCATTTCTCTCAGCTGCTTTCTTGGATCCGTTTACAGAGGAGCTAGTCCCCTTCTCTGATGCTCCTGCAGGCAATTATTCTCTTTCAGTTTCCATCTCAGCAGTTCCAGATCCTATGGAAACAACTGATCCAGAAGACCCAGACCGTGATGACGAGGATAAACAACGTCGTTGACAACGATTAAGCGAGTGTCCCCACCCTCAGCAAAGCGGGGTGGGGAGGGATAGCGCGGCAATCTCTGATTGCACATGGGCAAACTCT
>CAZONZ010000393.1:0-4075 GCA_964581005.1 uncultured bacterium | reverse complement strand
GATGAAGTCCATCTCAGATCCTTCTGACCCTAGACTCACCAGAAATCGCCCTAAAAAATACGACAGATGTCACATTTTTGGACGATCAGGTTGTTTCACCGAACTCCCTCGATCAGCCCACTGCACGTATGACCGTCTGGAGAAACCATTAGAGATAATAGATGAGTCCGATTTCAGAGTCATGCAATGCCCTATAGCCAATTCACATCGATCGGCAAGATCAAGGATGCCTTTGGGATCCACGTTTTAGAAGAGACGGACTTCTTACCAGCTATTGAACCGATCCAGCCCTCTCCAACCTTAAGCAATTTCCTCCAAGAAAGTCTCCCCTTAGCAGCAACAGCTAGTGAGAAAGCCCGATCTGAGGGGATCATCTTTCCAGTGCTCCTGGAGGTTCGACGGATCCAAAACCATGCGATCAGCCTGTTCTCAGGAGAAGACTTTACCGTTGATGAATCATTGGGCTTGAATGGAGTCGTTGACTTTCTCCTCAGCCGATCACCAGAAACCTTAGAGATCGAAGCTCCGGTAACCGTGATTGTTGAAGCTAAGAAAGCCGATCTTCGCACAGGCTTAGGGCAATGTATGGCAGAGATGATCGCAGCTCAAAAATTTAACCAAACTCGGCAGAACCCGATCCAAAACGTGTTTGGAGCTGTGACCAGTGGAACTCAATGGCGGTTTTTGCAACTGAAGGATGCAACGATCCGGATCAATCTGATTGATTATTCACTTCCTCCCGTCGAAACGATCTTGGGGATACTCATATGGATGTCTTCTGAACACGCTGGTTATGGATAGTCTTGTACAGAGGAGGAGGCCAAGGTAGGTCAGAAGCCCCCTCGATCTCTGAAGAAGAGTACGCCTAAGCCAAGCCCTGAGCCGCTCGCCAATGATCATTAAGACGATTCAGCGCTTTGCTGCAGGTCATCTCAATGGCTTCCAGCTGCAGGCGGACGTAGCCATCGGGATCCAACAACGCCGTATCAAACACAATGGCTTGAGGTGTCATTGATCGGATCCGGAATGCAACTTGGAGCGGATCGGTGCCAACTCCACCCTGATAGCGGATCACAGCTCCCAAACGAGTCGGGAGTGCTGTAGCATCCTGAGCCACCCGTGATGAGACCAATCCCATCTGCAGCACCGCATCCACCAGAGCCGGATCAAACAACCAGCTAGCCTGAGCCGCCTGAGCTTGCCGCTGAGAGTTGGCCCAGTTGATCGGATGACTGGGAACCATTTGGGCATCGATCCCATCAGGACTCAGTCGCCGGATCGCTTGGATGACTTGGAAACGGGGTCCGTGGAAGAGGTAGTTGTGGTAGGCCGTTTGGGGATCAAGTGGCTCGCCCGAAGGCAGAGATCCACCGATAGACTCAAACGGTTCTGGCAACTGGGGCCGCAGGATCAGCGAGGCGCGGTAGTAGGCTACCTGGGTTTGGGGATCCACCATCTCGGTTGCCACTTGCAAGGACTCAGAATCTGCGTGGCTGGAGGCTCGTGCCCGGAATAGGACCGGCAAACTCGCCTGAGGATCAAATACCATGCCCTTCAGCACTTTCTGATCCCGCACTTCCGCCACGATCCAATCCGTCCAGCCCGCTTGGACAAACTCCGCCATCCACTCCAAGGCTGCTGCTGCCGGAACCACAGGTTTGCCATCCAGACAATGATCCTCCAGATAGGGATCGTGATCCAGACTAAAGGTGTGCTCCAGAGTTACAGTGCCGTTGGGTTGGAGATCAGGCTTGCGAGTCACCCACACTAAATCACTTGTCAATCCGTCAATAGCAGGAGCTGCAGCTGCTGGACTAGACACGGTTGATGGTGAAGCAGCTGGAGGCGAAGCGCTTGGAGCCGGGATCGATCCTTGAGGTTGAGTAGACTGAGCGATCGGGGCTGAAGGAGGTTGGACAACACCTGCAATCGCACCCTGATCAGACTCATGTTTCTCCCAAGGAGCTTGGCCCGCGATCACCTCAACCTGTCCCTTGGATCCGTACTGGATCTCGTCCAAGAAGAATTGGCGGCCAGCTAGCAGATCGATCGGGATCACACCGCGTTCACGGAACTGGCGTTTGACCTCTTCCGAAGCCATACCTGTGGTGTCCCACGGTCCCCAGTTGATCGCGATCACTCGTGTTCCAGGCCATGCTTGATCGAGCTGCCATGCCAGTCGATTCATGGTTTCGTTGGCGGACGCATAATCGGATTGACCTCGGTTGCCATAGCGCCCTGCCACAGAGCTGAAGAACACCAGCAACTTCAATCCCTCCGATCGGAGTGACTGACTGAGAATAAAGCTGCTGTCTACCTTGGTGTCATGCACCTGCTCAAAGGTTTCCAGCGTTTTATCCACGATCAATTTGTCCTGGATGATCCCAGCCCCATGAATAACGGCATCAAGCCGACCATAGCGAGCATAGATCCCGTCGATCAGACCCCCGAATTGCTGAGGATCTCGGACATCCACAGGGAGATATTCAACTCGTGCTCCCAGGGCGCGGCAGCGATCGATGTTCTCGCGGATCGAGCGATCCCGAAATAAGCCTTGGACCCGACGTTCGATCATCACAGGAGTTGGAGTTTCACCCGCTGTCTTGGCTTGTTGCAGCATCAACTTGCGCAGCTGGCCCAGATCGGTGACCCCTTGAGTGGCTTCAGCTTCGGGAGGAGGCTCCGGCGATCGTCCTGTCAGGATCAACGTCATCCCCACAGCCGCCAGATCGGTGGCAATCTCAGCCGTGATCCCGCGTGCGCCCCCCGTAATCAGAGTGACCCATTCAGCTGTGGGCACAAGTTGAACAGGCTGAGTCTGCCGATCAAAAGGAGCCTCAACCGTTCTGAAGATCGTCCGGATCCCTTGCGGATAAGCAACTTCGACCCGACCTCCAGGCAATAACAACTCCTGGATGAGGTGATCAGCCATCGCCGCCGCTGACAAGCTGGTATCAAAATCAACCACCTTTGTCCGGATCCCTGGCCATTCTTCCACCAAGGTTTTCAATAAGCCGTTGCCACTGCCACTACTCGGTAAGCCAGGTCCAGCCTGACCCATCCGACCAAAGTAGCCACCCAGGATCGAGGCTGAAAGCACACGACCTTGCTGGTGCTGAGCCGCTGTTTGCAGATCAGTTGCACAAAGCTTTAACAGCTGGAACAAACTCTTGGTCTGGATCTGGGTCCATTGCCGCCAGGTTGCTAACTGATCCGGTAGCCCAGAAGGAACAAGCCCCGCTAAATGCACGATCCCATGCACAGGCCCGTAGGTTTGTTGCCACTCTGGGAGCTGGGCCGCGATCCCATTGAGATCCAGCAAACTCCCCATTGGAATCACGATCGGGGTGGCTCCACGTTGCTGAAGAGCAGCAGCTACCAGAGGAGCCACTGAGAGATGATCGTCCGTGATCAGGAAAAGACCTGTAGGTTGGATCGGATCGCAGATCGGCAGAGGCTCAGCCCAGGGTTGCATTAGGTACCTTGGAGCTGCATCGATCCGCTCGGATGCTTTCCCAAGCCATTAGGCTCCTGACGAGCAACAGGGGTTGAGCCATTGTTGCCACCAGCAGCACTTTCGAGAAGCTGATCGATGATGCCATTGAGCGACTTTACAGCGGTAAACGCTTCCATCCGCTGCTGAACACTGCTGGCCAACGGCTCCGGCAGTTGCTGTTGCAGGGCACCCAAGATCTCAACCCGCTTGATCGAGTCGATCCCCAGTTCCGCTTCCATATCTTGATCGAGGCCCAACATCTCTGCCGGATAACCTGTCCGATCACTGACCAGTTCCAGCAAGCTTTGGGTGAGGCTAGTACGATCCAGGGCAGGGGCAGCAGATCCCGATCCGATTGAGGCAGAAGCAGCAGGAGCAGCGGCAGGAGCAGCGGTTTCCGCAGGCATACTCTGGATCAGTTGATCAATGATGCCGTTGAGGGATTTCACTGCTGTAAAGGCTTCCATCTTCTGCTGGACACTGCTGGCCAACGGTTCTGGCAGTTGCTGTTGCAGGGCTCCCAGGATCTCAACCCGCTTGATCGAGTCGATCCCCAGTTCCGCTTCCATATCTTGATCG
>CAZONZ010000392.1:0-4077 GCA_964581005.1 uncultured bacterium | reverse complement strand
GATCCTTCCCAACTTTTGCGGATCGGACCCAGATGGTAAGGATGCCGCCCCCAGGTTTGCCCCACCAGCGCCGCGATCGCATCTCCCCACGTCATTACCAGCACGCCGATCACGGCAAAAGGTTGTAATCCTTGCTCTGGAAACCAAAATAAGGCGATTAGGGTTCCAATACTGGCCGCATAGAAAAAGGTGCCAAAACTATGACGACCTACCCCGTTCAAACTCTGCAAGATCTTGATCCGATACGACAACAAAGCCACACCGCTAAACACTAGCGAAAACATGATCCCGATCTCGCGCGGTACCTGGAAAGCCCAAGCCAGCAGAATAATATTGCCCACACCAATATGGATCAGTTTCCGGACCTTTTCTCCATCCACGTGCCGAGAGCGCAGGTATTCAGCCACCCCAAATACCATACCTAACCAAAGGCCATAACACGCGATCTGGGGAACCAAGCTTACTGTTTCCATGCCATTACCCGTCACTCATAAACCCTGCAGTCTTCAGAATAGATACCGCCTTCACCCTTGACAAGCGGAGTATCCAATCGATCCAAGGAACCCAAGGGACCATCCGATCCACTCAAGCCCCCAATGGATAGCACAAAGGACAGAAGGTGGATCCCTCTGTCCCAGTGGTCATGATGATCAGCACCTTTGAGCAACTGATGCTGTCCAGACTCAAGACAGCTGAATGATCCAAGCTAGCTGCACTTCAGATCAACAAGTCTCTCGCAACTTAAAGGATCTAGCTCATCAGTTCAGCAGCCTGAGTCATTTCGACCTGTTTCTTCTTCAGGACCAGCATGATCTGGGTAAAGATGATCGCGCCCAGGAACGCTAGTAGCCACTTGATCCGGTTGGGATCTTGGAGAACAATGTCAGACTCCACTTGGCCAAAACCACCCACATTGGGGTTAGCCGTGAGCGCCTGATTTTCGTCTACATTCTCGCCCACCGACACGATCAGTTCCGGTCCAGGGGGAATCGCTGTAGCCGCCAGCCCAGCTTCGGTTTCCAGGGTGATCACACGAGTGCCGGGATAGCCATCTCCCACATCAACGAGATCAACCAATGCCTCAGGCAGATCGAAGAAGGGATCTTCAAGCTCCAGAATTTCCAAGATCGTGCCGCTCACAGGAGCCCGGAACACATTGTTGTTGCTGAGGCTGCCATCAGGATTGAGCTGGCCCCGACCCCGATTGCCACCCACAAACACCTGATACTTGAGGAAGTTGACAGACGCATCTTGGTTGGGATCCGGAACTTTGATCGGGAAAGCGATCTCTTGATACTCATCACCAGGCAAGGGTCCGACCAGCAAAATATTGGGTTGCTCTTCGCTGTAGGGAGTGATGTAAGTGTCTTCGACTTCTTCCAGTTGCTCTGGGGTCATTTCCTCTTCATTGGCCAACCGGAAGCCTTCAGGCAGGATCAACACCGCTCCCACATTCAGACCGACCGGCTCTCCATCCCCAGAAATTTGTTGGATCGAGGTGTCGTAAGGGATCTTGACCACCGCTTCAAACACTTGACCGGGGGTAACCCCTTGGGGGATCTCTAGCTGAGTGGGCATTTGGGCGAGGTGGCAGTTGGCACAGACAATTTTGCCCGTGGCTTCACGAGGGTTTTCATAGCTCATCTGAGCATAGAAGGGATAGGCCGCAACGGGTTTGATCGCCATTCCCAGGCTGATCAGACAAACCAGGCAGGCCAGCAAAAGTGTTCGGATCATGCGCATCATGTGACTCGATTCTCAAAACGCAGATTGTTAAGGAGGTGAAGGCTCAACCCAACACCCCAGCCCAAGGATCAGACTGGGATCAGGCTTCGCGGAAATCTGGATCATCCCAAGGGCTAAACCGAACATTGTCGCCCTCGATCACAGCCGCTACCAGTTCGAGGGAGCGGGGGGCGGGACCTCGCGTGACTTTGCCATTGGGAGCATACTGGGATCCGTGGCAGGGGCAACGGAACATATTTTCACCGGCATTCCAGGGCACGACGCACCCCAGGTGAGTGCAGATCGCATTCAACCCAAAGCTGGCAATGGATCCTTCATTGATCACAATGTAGGTGGGATCCCCTTTTAAGCCCTGAGCCAGGACGCGATCGGTTCCAGCATGGCTAGCGAGGAGTTCATCGACACTGATGGGGCTGCTTTTGGCATCTTTGGCAATCACACCACTACCAGCGCTACCACTGGAGGGAGGGATGAAGTAACTGACAAAGGGGTACAGTGCGCCCAGAGCCACAACTCCGGCAGCTCCGCCCGTCAACGAGGTCAAAAACAGGCGGCGGCTCACACTGGGGGCTTCAATCCGTTCAACTGCTTCAGTCATATGTTCTAATGAGGGTGATCGGTCAGATGAGAACTGTTATTACAAATCTTGACAGGCGCATTCATCGTAACCGAGATTGGAAACGCGAAAACGTTACAAGATGTAACAGACCCGGATCACTTGGATGGCACAATCGTGACGGCTAACGAGTTCCGCCAGCTTCTGATTGAGAAATGGGGCAAGTCTTACGATGTCCAGCTGCGGCGGCGGGGAGATCGGGTACTGGTGTTGGTGATGTGGAAGTATTTGGAACAGCAGTCGTTTCCCCTCTCTGAAGCAGACTATCTCGATCAGCTGGAGTCGATCCTGGTGCATTTACGCGAGTGGGGAGTTGTGGAGCGAGTGCAGCAGGAGATCTGGTCTACACGACAAAAACCTCGGATTGGTCAGGCTGTCACCATTCCCATTCATCTCTCTGAGCTGGGGGAGCGGGCTTCAGAGTGGATCTTGTAAAAAGCTCTATGATGGGATAAATCCAAAGCTAGGCTAGGTCTTTAGCGAGATGAGTGCAGATCTAACGTCAAATCTACAAGGTAAAGCCAGTTCGTTATGCATGAGGAACCGATCACAGCGTTGATCCGATCGCAGCCCACGCCAGAAGGGGTTGAACCATCTCAGAGGGAACCGGATCAGCCTGCCGAGCAGCATGTTGTGGTGCATTACAGCGGTGGAGTTCCCAGCCGTCAATCTAGGATCGATCAGCCTAGTGTCCTTTTGGGGCGGCAACAGGAATCCGTCCAGATCTGGGTGAATGATGCGAGTGTGTCACGCCAACACTGCCAGATCCGCATCCGTGACAATCAAGCGTATGCATCCGATCGAGATAGTTTGAACCACACCTTTGTTAATGAGAGCCAGATCGAATTTGATCATCTCTTACTCCACGGTGACATTCTCCAACTCGGCAATATCCGCCTACGCTATTACTCCCGCGAGAGTGCCGATCAACGGCTTTTAGTGCGAAGTTCCCAACTCACTGTTCAAGATAAGCGATTAAATATCTATCGCCAAGACTATCTTTTAGAAAAACTAGAAGAAGAATTTCAACTTGCCTGCTATAAAGTTCTTCCACTTTCTCTGATCCTCTTACAGCCTCTTGGTTTAGAAGACATTGAACTCAACTACGGCCACGACCTTGTTGATCACCTATTAAAAGAGATCTGCTGGACGATCAAGTCTTTGATGCGCGAGATCGACACTTTAGGGGTTTACCAAGGGAATGCCTTTGGACTGGTATTACCTGTCATGCCTCTAGCAGCTGCCCAAAAACTGGCCAAACAGATCCGCCATACTCTAGAAAAAGCGCGGATCCAGTATCGTGATCAGCAAATTCCGGTGATGTTGGGTTATGGGGTTGCTGGGCTGGCTCCTGGGATGGAGAGTTACAAGGATCTACTCCAACTAGCCGATCCATCGATCCACTCCACCCCCTTGTCCGGATCATGAATTGCTGAATTCTAGGGGCTCAGTATCGTAGCATAAGGAAAACCATAACTCCTCTGACTAACGCAGAGATCGAAGCCTTTCAAGCAGAACTTGGGCATGAATTTCCTAGCCTATACCGGAAGTACTGGTAGCGGATTGACCTCCACACTACTTGTTCCCTGGGTAAAGGTGTAAAGGTGGGATCTTAGGGCGAGATCGTGTTGGGGAATCATCGGGTGAGCCATGCGGTATTTGATCTTCTACAAACCCTATGGTGTCCTAACCCAATTCACGGATGGGCAAGGGCG
>CAZONZ010000391.1:0-4079 GCA_964581005.1 uncultured bacterium | reverse complement strand
GGTTCTAGATTCCCATTAACCAGCTGCGGCGTAACTCTACCGTCTCCGCGTACATAAAATGCTCGAAGGTTTGTTGGAGCTCTAGCAGCGAGATCGATCCGTCTTTATCCAGATCCAGACCTTCAAAACTTTCCTCCAGCTGTCCTATATCCTGGCGATACAGCTGATAAAACTGCTTCAGCTCATCTAACACAATCTGACCATCATCATTACGATCGATCAGACGGGCAAAAGCATTGGCAAAATCAATATCAAGCTCTTTGCCGACATAATCGGTTAACTCATCCAAGCTGACCTTGCCATCTTGATCTTCATCCACCACCTCTTGCAGGGTCTTGCCTAACCCAATCCAAAAGGATCGAGCCGTGCGAAACTCAATCGAATCGGGATCCCACTGGCGGAATTGGGCAATATCTTCAATCGACTTTTCAAAATCCGTCGCTTCGATCAAACCATTCTGGTCATAGTCCAACATCGAGAACAGCACCTTCAAATTTTGCAGACGCTGCTTCACATTCCTCACAGCAACATGAGATTGAGCCAACGTTGGCCAACTCAGAGCGATCGCGGTCAAGATCAAGGTCGGGCCAATCCAAAAGGGCCAAGATGGACCCCAATGGGAAAAGGTATAGCCAGCAAACGGAGGCGCAATCATCCCAGCGAGAGCCGTTGAAGAGGCTGCAATACCCATCACCTTGCCCTGGTTGCGAGCCGGAGCCGATTGAGACAACAAACTTGCAAAGACACTTCGACAGGTCGCAAAGCCCAGACACGCTAGCAAGATCACAGGAGTTAAGTAGATCACCTGATCAGCCGCGTACCCACCAACCACCGGGATCAGGGACAAGCCCGCACTGTAGACCAACAAGCCCAGGGCAAACAGATTCGCCTCTCCAAGTGTTCTCACCAAAATACCGATCAGAGCCACTTCTACAAAGATCGCGGTCAGCCCCCAAAAGGCATAGATAAAGCTAACCTGCTGCGGTCCCCACTCCATCACCTGCTTAGCCCACAATCCGATCGTTGCCTGGACACCCGATACCGCGAAAACCGTTAAGAAAAGGGCTAACAACAACGTGCGACTGAGTGGACTCGTGAATAGTTGTTGCACAATCTGAGGATCAAAGAACGGCTTTTTGGCTGCACGGGTAGCGCTCATCACGATCCGGCGGGATTCAGGTAAGCCAAAGAGGGCACAGAGGAAAGCGAAAGCCCCTACACTAGCAGCAGCAATAGCCGGTAAAAAATAGTCAGGATTTGCACGGGATCCGACCAGAACGCCTCCCAGGATCGGACCCAAACAGGAGCCAATGGCAAAGGCCGCATTCAGCACTCCCATCCGCTGGGCTCGCTTTTCTTGAGCGGTTGCATCCCCAATATAGGCACTGGAAATCGTAAAGCTACCTGCAGCGATCCCGGCTAGTGCATTACAGGCAAATAAAGCAGGTAAAGAATCCACTAATCCAAAGCAAAAACAAGCAATACTACTTCCTGCAATACTGATCAAAAGCGTAGGACGACGCCCAAATTGATCACTTAAGCTTCCCCAAATCGGTGCAAACAGAAACCCCATCATGGCGGACATGCTGAAGACCAGCGTTGTCTGCAAAGGGGAGGCATCAAAGCGTTGGGCGTAGAAGGGCAATAGGGGAATGATCAAGGTATTGCTAATGTTCTCAACCATGACGCTGAGAAAGAGAACCACATTGGCACGGCGATTCCGATTTCGGTTGGTTCGTTCAGCCTGTTCTGCATCAGTTGAATCTGCAGTTTGGGAATCAACCCGACCTTGATCCTCTGGAGCTGGATCGAGATCAGACATTGCTTGAGCCGCAGCCACTTCAGTTGAAGGAGAGGAGACAGGATCCGTTGCCACCTCAGTTGAGCTTACCTGACCCGGATTAGGGTCGAACCCGTTGACTGGGGCTTGATCGTCAGAGCTGTGAAGATGGTTCATGGAAGGAGAACGTGAGATGCTAACAATCCTAAGCTTCTCTATCGTACCTTAGGAACCATAAGTAACCATTCCTATCTCATCGTTGATCACCCTGTAGGATCTCCCTCGTGATCGAATACGTCACAGCTGAGTATTCCCGTAAACATCAACGGTAAAGTAGCCTGCGGATCCTACCAAAGCCGAGATCCTACCCTGGAAGCTAGATCCCAATTAACCATGTTGCAGAGGTACTAAAGTTTTCCCCATACATAAAATGCTTGAAGGTTTCTTTCATCTCCTCACTGGAAATGTAGTGATCCTGATCGAGATCCAGATCGTGGAACCGTTGCTCAACGGCGTCACTGTCAACTTTGTAGGCAAGATAAAACGTTTTGAGTTCATTCAGACAGATCCGGCCATCGTGATCAACATCGATCAGTTTGGTAAACGCATCTGCAAAATCAATATCCAACCCTTTTCCCATATATTCAGACCATTCCATCTCTGTAATCTTGTGATCACCACTCGTATCCACTCGCTCCTGTAGAGTTTCACCCAGGCCCAGCCAAAAGGCAGAAACTGTCCGATATTCGAGGGAGGTTGGGGGCCAGCCTCGCAACTCAGCAATACTGGCCACAATTTGTTCAAAATCTTGAGGCTCGATCACGCCATTGCGATCGTAGTCCAGCATTCTAAACAACTGGCTCAGAGCCTGATTCCGTTGCTGAATTCGTGCTAACGAGAGTCGGGATTGATTGATCACGGGAATGCTCAAGGTCATGCTCCCCACGATCAAGATTGGCCCAATCCAGAACGGCCAGGAGGATCCCCATGTATTGAAGGTGTAGCCACTAAAAAGGGGAGCAATAATACCCGCCAGAGACATACTAAAACTCGCCAATCCTTGGACTTGACCCTGGCGACGCGCTGAAGTGGATTGAGAGAGCAGACTAAAGAACACAACCCTAGCGATCGAAAAGCCAAGACAGGCTAATGTAAGCGTCATTAAGAGGAGAGGAAGGGTATAGCCAAAGGGGATCAAAGCTAGTCCCACGCTATACACCAAAAGCCCACCAATGAATAGATTGGCTTCCCCAAATCGGCGAGTTAAAAATCCGATCAAAGTAATCTGGATCAAAACCCCCATGATGCCCCAATACGCATAGAGGTAGCTCACATTTTGAGGCCCCCAGTCAAGCTCCTGACTCGCCCACAAGCCCAGAATAGACTGCACTCCAGCAACAGCAAAGATCGTCAGAAATAGGCCAACGAGCAATACCCGTGTCAGAGAACTCTGTAGCACTTCGCCTAAGTCTTGGAAGGAGAACGGAAGCTTAAATCTTGATGTCTGAGCTGATCCTGAGCTAGACGAGGCTACCGATCCTGTTACTCCTGAAGACTGATTGTCGGTGGATTGGCTAGAGGAGATCGTGGACAACCTCAGCAGTCCCTGGGGGAGGGATTCGGGTAAAGCGACCCAGGCAAATCCGAAGGCAAGGAGTCCTAAAATGGCTGCCACCGAACAAGGTAGGGAAAAATTCGGATCTGTGGAAGCTGATCCTACAAGGAGCCCTCCCAACAAGGGGCCAACAACAACACCGATCCCGAAGCCCGCCTGGAGGGTAGCGATCGATTGCGTGCGATGGGCTGGAGGGACAGTATCAGCAATATAGGCATTGGCAACCTGAGCACTACCAGAGAACGCCCCGATCAAGCCCATACAGGCAAACAAGGCCCAAAGGTTGGGCAAAAATCCAAACCAAAGGCAAGTGATGCTACTACCCATCAAACTGACTAGGAGCAAAGGTCGCCGCCCCAACCGATCACTGAGGTTGCCCCAAAATTGACTTGCGATCAGAGCCATCAGGGATTGAATACTAAAAACGAAGGTGATCTCGGAAGCAGAAGCACCAAACTTTTGACCATAGAAGGGTAAAAGAGGGATGACGATAGACCCACAGAGAAAGTCGATGAATACACTCAGGGCGAGAATGAGCAGAGCTTTGCGGTTATTCATGGTACTGCCATGGTTTTATGACAACACAGTAACGTACTAGACGGTGGGAAGCTTTCATGCATGAAGAGTGTGATCTACTCCGCTCCCGCAACAGCCTTACTGACTCGATCGAGATCATAGAGACCT
>CAZONZ010000390.1:0-4104 GCA_964581005.1 uncultured bacterium | reverse complement strand
TAGTGGGTTAGATCCATTCTTTCTGTTTGAGCAACTTCACAAAATTGCGTTTAGCCTTGTAGGTTCGGCTCAGCGACGCCACAAGTTCTGGGAATTCCAGACCTCTGCCCAGATCTTGCAACAGTTTCAGGATCCTTTCGAGAAACCCAACAGCTTCGGCATAGGCATCATTGCTAGTCTGCTGGATCAAGGGCTCAACTCGCTTCTGATAGATCGCAAGCGCCTTTTCAGGATGACTTGTTTCGCTCCGTTCGGCCAACGTGATCCAGAGGTGTTGCTGGCATCCTCCGGTTTCGGCTTCGTGCCATGCTTGATCCAGATCTCCCTCCCAGATAAAAATCTCCACCAGTAGAGAGTGATCAACATAACGGGGCGTAAGGCGATAGCTGATCAAGGATCGATCGCGGGATCGGGGTTGAGGGGGATTAGCTATATGCTGACGGATATGGGTTAGGGCTTTTTCTCTCCAGATCGGCCATTGATCACCCTTTTGGGCCTCCTGGCTAAGGTTCATATACGAGCCAAGCCGGGGATTTTCCGTGAATGCCTGCCAGACTAAGGCCATCACCTGATCAAACTGACCTCGTTCGTGATAGGCATTGACCAAAAAGTCTCGCAAACGGGAATCTAACTGATCCGGAAAGGCTGCCCGTCCTCGTTCTGCCCACTCCAACGCTCGATCGGGTTGACCCTCCTCTTGATAGAGTTGCGCAATCTCCACATAGCCATAGGCAGAGGCAAGATTACGCTGCTTGATCGCCACCAAAGCTTCCAGATCCCCAGCTTCCTTGGCAAAATCTTCCATGATATGCGTGAGACGATAGCGGCGGGATTCATATTGACCTGGGGCACCCGGTGTTAGAGCAGGCAGAGTATTCCACTCCACAGAGGCCAATTCCCGAAACACAGCGATCCCTCGTTCCCCCAAGATATCCGCATAGGTTTTCACAGCACCCCCAAAAACATCATGATCGCTCCCTCGGTGAACTTCCCACTCATACAGCCGACGGGCTAGAGCCTCTGGATCTGGTTGGGCGATCTGACAGGCCCGGTGATGCATTTCCGCGACATCCCACAACAGCCCTCCCACATATCCGTCCGAATCATCGACCTGGTTGAACGTTCGCACGAGTAACGGGATCGCTTCTTCGCACAACTCGATCACCGCTTCAGCATGATCTTCCGTCAGAAGATTCTGGATCGAGCTTAAGATCACTTTGATTCGCTCTGTATACGCAGGAACATCAGAATATTCAACAAAGCCATACTCCTCTAGATCGATGGCGTCGATCAACGACTGGCGGAAGGTTTCCAGATCCACTCCCGAAGGTTGATGAATTGCGGCTTGGAGTAATAGTTGTTCGCGCCAATCTCGCTCTCGCATCGCCCGATCCATGATCAGTTGGATCAAGACATTGTTCTCCTGGTGCTCCAAATACTCACGCACATCCCGCATCGTGATTTTGGATCGAGATCGGGCTTGGTTAACTCCAGCGGATCGAGCCCCAACGGATCCTCCGGCCAGAAAATCGATCCAGGCTAAACCGACCGCGACACAATGCTTGCAAAACTCATCCTGCAACCCTAGCGGACAACTACAACTTGAGCGGAGCCGCCCTTCTTCTTCCCATAACATCACCTGGTAATCTTCGGTCCCAGTGACCTCAGCCGTGATCATGCTCTCGTAATCCGCCAAGGCTGAAACCAGTCCATTCTCGAAATACTCGACACCTCGGTCATAGTACGTCCTGCCCGCGATCTGTTTGAGCACATCAGGGGAGAGGAGCTGGTTGAGGCGATCCATGTCAGAATTCATCGCGCATCCTTAAGCCAGTAAACGATCATGGGGCAGAGTTGGAGCTATGTCGAGCCTGTTATCGGACGTTAAGGTTGGATCGTGACTGAGTGTGAACCCAGATCGTCCAGATCGTTAGGATCCTAGCTGACCCAGTAACACAATCGGATCCGCTAATTTCTCTGGATCCTAGCCATAGGGCATGGGTTGGACAGGGGCAAGGAGGTTAGGGGGGCTCCTAGTGTTAAGGAAGATGAAGAGATCCCCGATCGGCTTCGTGATTTGAGGCTGCGATCCATTACATTAGTTGACAGTGTTGGTACTGGGAGTATTACCGTGATCGAGCCAATTTTGCTGGGCATTGTGTTGGGACTGGTGGTAGTTACCCTCGTGGGACTGTTTGTGGCAGCCTATCGCCAATATCAGCGATCCAACACCTTCGGTCTCTAAGCTAGAGTGCTCAAGACCTGTCCCGATCAAGGGTCCATCATTTTATTCAACCGGACGGTTCACCTCTATAAGCGGAGTCCAGAGTTCTCTATCTGACTGGCGTCTCCCGAATTGTTGTAAGTCCTAAACTGATCTGCACGCTTTCTCCAGATCCTGGTCGTCTCAATCGATCAGGGTCTGGTTTTGAGTGAGGGGGTCAGGATTGAGATCTGGCTTAACCTTTTTTGTGAAGTTTGTTTGCAAGCGAGACTAAGATTGGGCAGGATATCCTGTTGGTTGGGTGTCTGGGGAAATAGTGCCATGCAGCGGATTCAATCCATTACTGATCTACGCGAAAGTCTGTCACGCCTCCAACCTCAGGTCTTGGGGCTTGTGCCGACTTTAGGCGCTTTACATGCGGGTCATCTCAGCTTGATCCAGCGCTGCCGTCAGGACTGTGATGGGGTGGTGGTTAGCATGTTTGTCAACCCCCTCCAGTTTGGCCCTCAGGAAGATTTTGATCGCTATCCCCGCACCCTTGATCACGATCAGCAGGTGTGTGAAGCGGCGGGGGTTGATCTGATCTTTGCTCCCGATCAACACGAAGTTTTCCCCCATAATGGACAATTTGATCCTGAGCTGATCACGAGAGTGATTCCTCCTGCGGCAATGCTGGGACATCTCTGTGGACCGTTTCGGCCTGGTCATTTTGAAGGGGTGACCACGATCGTGATGAAGTTATTCCAAATAGTGCAGCCACAGCGGGCGTATTTTGGGGAGAAGGATGCGCAGCAGTTGGCCCTGATCAAACGGATCGTTCACGATTTGAATGTGCCTGTGACGATTGTGGCCTGTCCGACGGTGCGTGAGGTGGATGGGTTGGCCCTGAGCTCTCGCAATCGGTATCTGTCGGATCAGGAACGATCCATCGCGGTCTGTCTGTTTCAGGGACTTCAACAGGCGAGGAGTCAGTTTGATCAAGGAGAACGATCGACGGCTAAGCTGATCCAGGTGGTGAACGATCGGTTGCAACCTCATTCGGCAAGCGTGAAGGTGCAGTATGTGGAGCTTGTGGATCCAGAGACGCTGCAGCCGCTTGAGACGATCGAAACCCAAGGCTTGCTGGCGATTGCGGCGGTGATCGGCAAGACGCGGCTGATCGATAATATGCTGCTGCAGGTTGCTCAAGCGCTCCCGTCGGATCTCAAGCCTCTGCAGATCCAGGGTACAGAGACATCTTTTGATCCAGGTCTGACACCACCAGAACCTTTGTTAGCTCGGCGGCCTCTGATTGCGATCGATGGGCCTGCGGGGGCGGGGAAGTCTACTGTAGCCAGACAAGTTGCCGCAGCGTTGAATTTGCTGTATCTCGATACTGGAGCGATGTATCGGGCTGTGACCTGGTTAGCGTTGGAGCACGGGATCGATCTCAATGATCAAGAGCGGTTAACTCGATTGGCGCAAGAGATCAACTTGAGGCTTAGCAGTGATGTGCCGACGGGATCTCCGGTGCGGGTGTGGGTCAATGATCACGAGGTGACGTTGCAGATCCGGAGTGGGCGGGTGACGGAGCGGGTTTCGAGGGTGGCGGCGATTGCTGGGGTGCGGCAGGCGTTGGTGGAGCAGCAGCGAGCGATCGGGCGTCAGGGTGGGGCGGTGTTGGAGGGGCGCGATATTGGCACCTATGTGTTTCCCGATGCGGAGTTAAAGATCTTTTTGACGGCTTCTGTGGAGGAACGAGTCCAGCGGCGTCATTCTGAACTGAAGGCCCAAGGTCAACCTGTGGATCTCGCGGATCTGGAGGAGCAAATTCAGCGACGGGATCGCTATGACAGTGAGCGGGCCATTGCCCCCTTGCGTCCGGCTCCCGATGCGATCGA
>CAZONZ010000389.1:1397-4118 GCA_964581005.1 uncultured bacterium | reverse complement strand
TCTCTTCTAACTGCAGATGGTCTATAATTCCTGCAATGATTCCCAAGTGGTCGAGTCTTTCACCTCTTTCCTTCCTGTTTTCCCTTCCTCCTAAAACTATCAGGTTTCTCCTCTAACTTGCGGAATGTGGGCTTAGAAGAGGCTCAGAATTCCATCAATTCAAAGATCACTATCGCAATCAACTATCAAACGTGAGGGCACTTCGAAAAATACCTGATTATTGAGAATCAGCTCCAGTTACTGAGAATCGCTAACCAAGGAATTAGCTATTCAGAGTTCAAGCTCTTTAAAGTCCGAATTGATCGAAGTGCCCAATCCCTAAATCCAGACTGGCTGGAACCTGAAAGCCCTAACTGGATCTTGAGGTATGGTGATCGGTGGTGCTTAGGATTTGCCTGCCATGCTAGATGAGAAACCCATTTTGGCCATGATCGCTCATGATCGGAAGAAAGATGACATTGTAATGTTTGCCCAGGAGCATCACGCGGAGCTGGCCAAGTACCATCTGATTGCGACGGGAACCACAGGACAGCGGTTGCAAGAGGCAACAGGGTTTGAGGTTGAGCGAATGTTGTCAGGTCCCCTAGGCGGAGATGCTCAGATCGCGGCCTTGGTGATCACAGGCAAAGTGGTTGGGGTGATCTTTCTGATTGATCCGCTGTACGCCCAGCCCCATGAACCTGATATCCAGGCATTGCTGCGGATCTGTAATCTCCATAATGTTCCTCTGGCTACCAACTTAGCTACTGCCAAAGCGATCTTGGCCCTTCTCAATCAATCAACGGGCGTGATCCCATGAGCACCCAAGGCTGCTCAGAGCGATTGCGGTTGCCAAAGCTGAAGCGAAGTAGGATACGATCAGATCTGTTGGTTGGAGGCCGACCCCAATGATTGAGATGCATGTGGCTGGGATTGCAGTGGATGCGGCGAACCAAAACCCGATCGTGATCTTGCGAGATAGCTATGAACGGCGGGCTCTTCCCATCTGGGTGGGACGGGCTGAAGCAAATGCGATTTTGCTGGCGATGGAAGATCAAAAACCGCCTCGTCCAATGACCCACGATCTCCTGCTGGGTGCCTGGGAAATTTGGGGCATTCAGGTCGATCGAGTGGTGATCCACGCTCTTATGGATAGTACCTTCTATGCCGTGATCACGACCACCTCTGGAGAGAAAAAACAAGAAGTTGATAGTCGCCCTAGTGACGCGATTGCGATCGCCCTCCGTGCTAACGTCCCCATCTGGGCTGTTGAGGAAGTCATTGCTGAAGCTTCGATCCCGATGAATCAAGACGCCGATGAAGCTGAGCGAGAAGAGTTTCGCAAATTTATTGAGGACGTTAGCCCCACCGATTTTATCCACAGCCGCCCGATCTCCGATACTCCCTCCGACGCCAACTAACTCACCCGATCTTCAGCACTGAGACTACTACCATGAATCTCCCAGATCTATCGATCGACACCGTGTGGGCTATTCTGAACGGTCAACTGGAGGATGAGGTGGTCAATGCCCTTGTACTGCGATCCTTAGGATTTCGCTACGATGAGTCCACTCAAACCTGGGATCCCTCTCAGGCTGATCCAGCATGGCAGACTGGTGATATTCCCCATTTCATTGCGAACCGTAAAGACATTGTGAAGTTGACTCGCTCGATCCCTGCAGAGGATCAACAACTGCTGAAGGAGCAACTCAAGTTCCCTGGCTACAAGATCCACGAGCTCACTCCCCAGAAGACCCGCCGTGCCACAGCCGCCAATTGGTTGCTTGGGGTGATCAAACGACGGCAATCATGACAGGCTTAGGTTATTCAAATTACACTGGCTTCGACTCATCGATCAACGTATTGAGAAATTCAAGTGTAGCGGTTTCAACAGGGGTAGGATCCACCAGAAAGGCCCAATGATGTCCAGGGATCGATCGAATCTGCAGTTGGGCCAAATAGCGACGGTAAGGGTTCAGTTGCCAAGCCATCCGATTCAACCCTCCATCCGGCAGGATCAAAAGAGTTGGCACTCTTAGCGATTGAGTTAACCCCGTTGTCGCTAGAATATCGGCAAACACCTGATCGCGTGCCTGAACCGCAAACTTACTCCCCCAGGATCCATCCGATCGGCACTCCAGATTGGCGCGAAAGGCAGCTTCTTGATCGAGACTCCACCCCCGATATTGCTTAAGCTTTCGGGCACACGCCTCAGCTTGATCTGAACATGCAAATGGCCCCATCAGTTTTAGAAAGGGAAGGGTCCGGTAAAGGATCGGAAACGTCCACTCCAACCACCGAGGCAACTGACCTACAAAAAAAGGATCGATCAAGATCAACGCTTGCACCTGCTCCGGCCTGAGCGTTGCCAAAACCGTTGCCACCCTCGCCGCCCACGAGTGAGTCATGATCACCACCTGACTGAGATCAAAATGGTTGATCAAAGCTTCTAGATCTGCCGCCAGATCGGAACCGCTATAGCCCTGCTCTGGCTTATCACTATCTCCATGCCCACGCAGATCAGGCGCTAAACAGGTATATCCTACAGATGCCAGTCGGGATCCAATCCCTTGCCAAACCTTTGCACAGTCGCCTAGCCCATGCAGCATCAGGATCGGTGATCCTCCTCCAGCCCACGTCAAGCCTGCTAACTGGATCTGTGGCAACTCCACTCGCCAACTCTGAGGTTCGATCCGCTGCAGTTCGATCATGATTCAGCTCCTTACTTGGCTATAGCCGATC
>CAZONZ010000389.1:0-1297 GCA_964581005.1 uncultured bacterium | reverse complement strand
TCGAACCTGCGACCGACCGCTTAGAAGGCGGGTGCTCTATCCCCTGAGCTACACTCCCTTACGCAGATAGTCTAATCATAGATCAAGCGTCAGCCCCTGAGGATCAAACTGGCCAAAGTAAGATCCAGTGAAGATCTAGACGCGCTTATTCGAGTTGGGTCGAGCCCCATCCCGCTGGACGATAGCCCTCGATCAACATATCCGATCCAATGGTTTCATAGCGAACGTGTTCTAAGACCAGAGCAGCAGACATGTGATCAACGCCTACGCCCCCGATCGGTCCGGGTGCAGTTGCTCCTCCGATCACTTTGGGAGCAACAAAGGCCAAGATCTTTTGGATCGCGCCAGTTTCGAGTGCCGCAGCAGCTAACGTCTCACCACATTCCCATAACGCGGAGAGGCAGCCTCGTTCAAACAAGCGTTCAGCAACTGTGAAGGGCGTAAGTTCAGACAGAGCTTCAACCGCAACACCACGCTGGGTTAAAAACTGTTCCATCTCACCATCAAACTCCGATCCGGTAAAGACCAACGTTCGGGCCACTTGAGTATCCCAGACCTGAGCCGTTCTAGGTAGATCCAAGTGCCGACTCAGGATCACGCGCAGGGGCTGATGGGGAGGCCATGAGTGGGAGTCCTTGTGTGCATGAGGGCAAGATAACCGACAGGTCAGTTGAGGATCATCGTACTTCACCGTACCACTGCCCACCACCACAGCATCCACCTGAGATCGGAGTTGATGGACTCGTTGGCGGGATTCCGGACCACTGATCCAACGACTCTGACCTGTAGAAGTAGCAATCCGACCATCGAGTGTCATGGCATACTTCAAGATCCCAAAGCACCGTCGATGCACAATACTGAAACAAAAGGCTTCATTCAACCGCTGACACGCAGCCTCTTCAACCCCCACCATCACTTCCACCCCAGCCGCCTGCAGTCGAGCCAGTCCTTGCCCTGCCACTTGAGGATTCGGATCCACCATTCCAGCCACAACCCGCCGGATCCCAGCCTTCAGGATCGCGTCTGTACAAGGGGGAGTTCGACCATAGTGGTTACAAGGCTCCAGAGTCACATAGAGAGTCGATCCTTCGGCTGCCGCTCCAGCTGCTTCAAGCGCAAACACTTCGGCATGAGGTTGACCTGCTCCAGGGTGATAGCCTGATCCAAGTAAAGTCCCCTCACGAACAACCGCTGCACCCACCATCGGATTCGGAGAAGTCCACCCTTCCGCTTGGCGAGCCAACTGTAAGCAATACTGCATCCAATAGCGATCCACCCCAGATCCAGGATCCGACGA
>CAZONZ010000388.1:0-4120 GCA_964581005.1 uncultured bacterium | reverse complement strand
CCCCCTCGCCGCTAACCCTTCGGGTATAGCGGGAGTCCCCCGGAGGTAATGATGGGGATCGAATGACTTAAGCCTGCTTAGGCGGTTGAACTGCTGTTGGACGATTTTGAAGTTGTCGGGGCTGAGGTCCAAAAAAGGTCCAGACACCACGACCCTGACGTCGAGCGGTTTCTTCTGCTTCCACTAACACTGATCCATATTTGAGCTGAGTATCCTCTTGATCCAGCAGAGCATGTCCCTCAAACAGCATCTCCTGATTCACCAGCCGATCGCCATCCCAAATATACGCAGGCAGCACGGCCTCAGCTGGGTTGACCAATGGATCCAGTTCCAGATAGATCTCGTCTTGTTGCAATGTATCCTGCAGAAATTGACCCGACTCGTACACAGCCAGAGGCACCTCACCCGTCAGTTCAGTCCAGGTAGGATTGATCGGGGGCAAGGGGGCAATGCCGATCAAGTTCACTAACCGCAGCCGTTGTTCCCCGATCACCTGGACAATGATCGTGTTGTAGTTGACCACTCGCACCACATAAGCCCGCTTCAGGGTATCCAATTCAGGCCGGGGAACTTTCGTCAAAGCCCAGGTCGGCGTACTCAGACTCACCAAGGGCAGCATGATCCCAACCAGCAGCTTAGGGATTGAGCGCATAGGACTCCGTCGCACCCGTTCGGTTTTCGGCTGTTGCAGACGGCGGATCAACGTTTGGGCTTGGTTCATTGCCTGTTTCACCAAAGACAGAAATCGCATCTCAGACACACCACACCTCCAGACCAATTTGATTCTGATGAACTCACTCCGGATCCCCATTCCACCACTTGATCGATCCTGGGCAGGATCAACGCTCTGGAGGTCGGGGCTCACCATCCATTGATCGTTACTGTACAAAAAACTCTTGCCAGAGGGGTTGATTTGAGCCAGTTGATTTGATCCACCCCGGATCTTGAGACCAAGTGACTATGCGTGCAAGACCTCCAATCCAGAGGTGTTTATGTCCCCAGACATTTCGGTTATTTCTAACCCCGTTCCTGTATAACTTTGGAGGATCGGATCCTCAGGGATCTGTTGTCGATCTGGCTGAGTTGATCGAGACTGAGTTGAGGGGATGAGTCTGAGGACGGTTTAGGAGAACGCTGATGACAATGATCGAAACACTCAAAGCCGATTACGCTCGGTTTCCCGCTGATCAAACCTACAGCCTCTATGCTCCAGACGTCTATTTCCAGGATCCTGTGAACCGCTTCCAGGGAATTGATCGCTATCGCCAGATGATTGGGTGGATGGCAACCTGGTTTCAGGAGATCCGGATGGATTTGCATTCGATCCACCAAGATCAAGCCGTGATCCACACCGAATGGACCCTCAGCTGGACGGTAGCCCTACCCTGGAAACCTCGGATCCGGGTGGATGGCTGGAGTGATCTCACGCTGAATGCTGAGGGGTTGATCCAATCCCATATCGACGGCTGGAAGTGCTCACGCTGGGACGTGATCCAGCAGGTGTTTCGAGTCCATGCTTCAGCGTCAGAGTCACGGTAAGGAGGGATCAACTCATGCAGAGGGTAGTTTATCGGATCCAGCAAGTCGGTTGGGCAATGGGGTTAGTGATTGGGTTGAGTGCGGCAGGAGCAGAACCCGGATCGGCGCAAATCCTCAATCAACTGCTCGTGAATGGGATCCAGATCATGCAGATCTCGAATCTCTCGGATCAGCAGGAAGTGGCTCTGGGACAAGAAATTGATCAGCAGTTGCAGCGAGACAAGTTTCAGATCAGTCAAGATCGATCCTTGACGCAGTGGGTGAATCAGATCGGTCAACGGTTGGCCCAGGTGAGTCAGCGTCCGAGTTTGCCGTTTACATTTCAGGTGCTTGAAGATCCCCAGATGAATGCATTTGCGACGATGGGTGGGTTTGTCTACATTACGAGGGGTGCGATCCAGGCTGCCGATCATGAAGATCAAGTGGCGGCGGTATTGGCCCATGAGATTGCGCACATTACCAGTAAACATGCTTTGCAACAGGTCCAGCAGGCGATGGTCGCTGAGGCTGGAGCGGATTTGCTAGGGGTGGGAAACAGTCGGTTAGCCTCGGTGGGATTGGAGTTGGCCCTGAATCGACCAACCAGTCGTGAACATGAGCTCGCAGCTGATCGAGAAGCCGTTTCGATCCTCCACCGGGCGGGGTATGATCCGCGTGCCTTACCGCAGTTCCTCGCCAAATTGCTGAGTCAGCCGCAGCTCCCCGAATTATTCAGTACTCACCCACCGACACCCACTCGATTAGCTCAACTTGATCAACTCGTAGCCAGCTATACCTCCTCCCCATCACCCCCCACCAGCAGTGTTGCCTTCAGCAGCCAGAATCCCATAGCCAACCCGGCAGGTGATCCCGCTTTATTCAGAGATTCGATCCCAGAGATGCCAGTGTTGCCGGGAGTGAGGTCGGCGGGATCTCGATCCACCTACTCGACCTATTCAACCACTCCGAGGGCTAACCCAGGAGTCACCCCGATTCCCCAAGCTCCGATCGAGGTGATGCCTGTGCTACCGGTAATAGAGTAAAATCATAAAGTTTCCTAATCCAAGGATCCAAGTTCGTGGATCCCAGCCAATGTTGACGATCCGGTTTGAGGAGCAGCGCGCATGACTGTGATGGAGTTTTTTGAGTTGAGTGTTGGTACCTGGATGTGTCAGCGGACGAGCCATCATCTTGCCTTCCGCCGATCCGAAGATGGAAAGTCTCAACTCCAGATCAGTTCGCTGGCCGCTGATGATCCTGCCGTGATCCGCACCTGTGAACTTCATGATATTGATCCTGCTCTAGCCGTCGGTGGGGCTCGTGTCCAATGGCAGGGTGAGCAAGCTTGGGACAATGAGGAATACAAAGGTGATGTTGTGATCGTTCCGGTTCCTGATTCTGACGATCCCAACCGTGGCCAACTGCTGCGGGATCAAGGCTATGCCGAGAAAGTGCCTGTGGTGGGAACGTATTCGATCGGCCCTGATCAAGCCCTCACGTTGATCACCGATTATCAAATGACCTGGTCGGAAGAACGGATCTGGTTTGCCAGTCCAAATTTGCGGTTGCGGACTAGCGTGGTCAAGCGGTTTGGCGGATTTAGCATGGCCTCCTTCTGCTCCGAGATCCGTAAACTACCGCCTCAGTCTCCTGCTCCTGCTGCCGAGGCTTGAATCCCAACCTTCAAGATCTCTTGCATCTCACCTTGACCTTTGCCCAGGAGTCTTGATCTCATGACCTGTCCCTCCTCTGGCTTACCCTCTTCTGAAGATTCAGCTCTCCCAGATCAGGGCTTGCCCCAAGGGTCTGAACGATCGGCAGACCAACGCTTGTTGACTTTAGCGTTAGCCGGGATCACTGCTCCAGTGCTGGCAGGGCTAGTGTTGATCCAAGCGGCAGAACGATGGTTGCAATCGGTGGCCTCCTCCGATCATTCCTGGTGGACTGGATCAAGTCTGCCGCCACTCGATCCCACAACCATTCAACAGCGCAGTCAAACCCAATTGGATCCTCCAGATCATCCGTAGCTTTGACAGCTCAACAAATACCTTTGAGGATCTCTAGAATCTCTCGAAGGGAAGCTCAGCAAAACGATGCGTGTTTGTGGATGGACGCGAGAGTTTACCCTGCTTGATCAAGAGATGCAGGTAGGCAATCGGCAACGTCACAGGCCAAAGGATCACCCCCAGTCGCCTCAACCATCGAAAGATCTCATGATGAATGGGTCGAGATCTAAACTGGATAGGCAACGGGTGGTACTGGACATCGGCAGATCGGGAACTCAGTTCTTGGTAGGCCAGCGGCAAGACCACGATCCAAAGAAGAGCTCCGAGTCCTAAGACAACCCCTAGCAGGATCGATGAAGTTTGCTCTCGATCAGGATCCAGTGTGTAGACCCGATAAAATAAGCAGGCAACTCCAATTCCAACCACCATATAGTAAGTCAAAACGGCTTGGATGATCATCGAACCCTCACACGATCCTAAAACTTCAAAGACTCCAAAATGTTTTTTCGTGTCAAAACTAAGCATTAACGATCCAGATGCAATCCAGCTGCAATCCAGCTGCAATCCAGATGCAATCCAGTTGCAATCCAGTTGCA